>NZ_JACDXJ010000001.1:3270000-3452500 GCF_013520865.1 Microvirga mediterraneensis | reverse complement strand
AGCCTTCTCATAAGAGATCGTCCTTAGAAAGGAGGTGATCCAGCCGCAGGTTCCCCTACGGCTACCTTGTTACGACTTCACCCCAGTCGCTGACCCTACCGTGGTCGCCTGCCTCCTTGCGGTTGGCGCAGCGCCGTCGGGTAAGACCAACTCCCATGGTGTGACGGGCGGTGTGTACAAGGCCCGGGAACGTATTCACCGTGGCGTTCTGATCCACGATTACTAGCGATTCCGCCTTCATGCACTCGAGTTGCAGAGTGCAATCCGAACTGAGACGGCTTTTGAGGATTAGCTCCCCCTCGCGGGTTCGCTGCCCTTTGTCACCGCCATTGTAGCACGTGTGTAGCCCAGCCCGTAAGGGCCATGAGGACTTGACGTCATCCCCACCTTCCTCGCGGCTTATCACCGGCAGTCCCCCTAGAGTGCCCACCTTAAATGCTGGCAACTAGGGGCGAGGGTTGCGCTCGTTGCGGGACTTAACCCAACATCTCACGACACGAGCTGACGACAGCCATGCAGCACCTGTGTTCCCGCCAGCCGAACTGAAGAGGTGTGTCTCCACTCCTCATACGGGACATGTCAAAGGCTGGTAAGGTTCTGCGCGTTGCTTCGAATTAAACCACATGCTCCACCGCTTGTGCGGGCCCCCGTCAATTCCTTTGAGTTTTAATCTTGCGACCGTACTCCCCAGGCGGAATGCTTAAAGCGTTAGCTGCGCCACTGACGAGCAAGCTCGCCAACGGCTGGCATTCATCGTTTACGGCGTGGACTACCAGGGTATCTAATCCTGTTTGCTCCCCACGCTTTCGCGCCTCAGCGTCAGATCCGGACCAGTCAGCCGCCTTCGCCACTGGTGTTCTTGCGAATATCTACGAATTTCACCTCTACACTCGCAGTTCCACTAACCTCTTCCGGTCTCAAGCCTCGCAGTATCGAAGGCAATTCTGTGGTTGAGCCACAGGCTTTCACCCCCGACTTACAAAGCCGCCTACGCGCCCTTTACGCCCAGTGATTCCGAACAACGCTAGCCCCCTTCGTATTACCGCGGCTGCTGGCACGAAGTTAGCCGGGGCTTCTTCTCACGCTACCGTCATTATCGTCGCGTGCGAAAGAGCTTTACAACCCTAAGGCCGTCATCACTCACGCGGCATGGCTGGATCAGGCTTGCGCCCATTGTCCAATATTCCCCACTGCTGCCTCCCGTAGGAGTTTGGGCCGTGTCTCAGTCCCAATGTGGCTGATCATCCTCTCAGACCAGCTACTGATCGTCGCCTTGGTGAGCCATTACCTCACCAACCAGCTAATCAGACGCGGGCCGATCCTTCAGCGATAAATCTTTCCCCCAAAGGGCGTATCCGGTATTAGCCCAAGTTTCCCTGGGTTATTCCAAACTGAAGGGCACGTTCCCACGCGTTACTCACCCGTCTGCCACTGACCCCGAAGGGCCCGTTCGACTTGCATGTGTTAAGCCTGCCGCCAGCGTTCGTTCTGAGCCAGGATCAAACTCTCAAGTTGAAGAATTTGATCTCGACTGTCGTCACTACGCAAATTGACAGAGTCCATCTCACTCCAGGTCGCCCTGAAGCGGTGTACTCACCAATCAAAGCATAGAACGGGTCGATGTCTATTCACCCGAACCAAAAGGTCCGGCGCAAGGACACCGCCGCCTACGCTTCTCTTCCCTCTCAACAATGTCAAAGAACATAGACCCCGGAAGGTCCGAACCCCGAAAGGTCCTGGCGAAGGATCCGTTCGAACCCCGCCGCCGATGGGTCTGATCTAGTCCCCGGCCGCCGCCCTGTCAACCGCCCGACGAAAGTTTTTGCAAGCTTTCGTCGCGATCGTCAGAGCTTTTGCAGGGCCTCTCCCAAGTAAAGGCCAAGCAACAGCGTCCGCAGAAACGTCGCCGTTGCTGCGCCACCGTGCCGGAATGCTCGACAGCACCCCAGCCGTTGCTGGAAAAGATCGTCGCCAGAGGAGCAACGGGCCGGCCCGATCCCTCGAACCGCCGACGCTCGTGACCCGGACCCGGAACGAGACCGGTCCGCACCGCCCGGCAGCACCCCGCCCCGAACCCCGATCAGGGCCCGGACCCGCGGCAGCCGCCATCCTGGTGAAAAGCCCCCCTCAGGGCCACGCTCTCGCAAACAGCCCCCAGAAGGAGGCGCTCCTATAAACCCTCCAACCCGTTTTGCAAACGGGATCTTCAATGTCTCTTGTCGGAAAAAGGATGGAAGGGGAGGGGAGCGCCTTGATCCCTCAGGAATATAAGGAGGGCAGAACGCATTGTGAAGGAAGGAGAGCAAGGTTTCCGTCTGGGGACAAGTCGCGTGCGGCCGAGCTCGTGCTCGCCTCCTAATCCTCTTTTTACCTTTGGCAGGCGTAATCGGGCAGAACCTCCTCTCGGGCTGACTGGTTCGGCCCCAACACCATAACAGACAATGCATTTCAAACGACGGTCTCCCCCATCCGCGGCCCATGGTTATGGCTCTCTCACGCGGGAAGAGGAACAGCACCCTGAATTCGATGGTCCCGGAGAGACAGTCCCATCCGTGGGGCTTCCGCCGGCTCCCGTGACAGGGGGGCGGCAAGCCTCATCTTTCGAACCTCACAGGCAGAACGGGCGTGGATCGATGAACGAATTTGAGCGCGGACAGGAGCCGTCCCGGCCGAGAGCGGCGGAGGATCGGTCGCGTGTCCGGGACAGCCTTGCGGATCGTGCCATGCGGGACAGGGGCCCCAATGGCGCTCCCCGCGGGGAGGTCTGGGAGCAGTCGTTCTCCATGTCGCCCGAGGTCCGCTTCACGCGTACGCCCGAGCGGGTTCTTAAAGAGCGCCGCATGCAGACGCCCGCACAGGCGGCCCCGGAGGCTGCCGGCCGTCAGTCGAAGGAAATCGCATCGGTCCGTGCGGCCGATCCTGCGCCGGCCGTCCAGGAGAGACTGCTCGCGTTGCAGAACAAGGCGGCATCTCAGGAGGTCGGTCACGGGGCTCCTCGTGCTTTCACCCGCGCGCCGTCACAGGCGCCGGATCAGGCCAGGCGGGTTGCTCCCGTGAAGCCGCGCGCAGACATGCCTCAGCGGGCGCCGGTCCCTCCCGCTCCCGCTATGGCCGAGCCACCTCCCGCGCCGAAAGCCGTCGAGCCGAAGGCGCCTCCGGCCAAGAGCGGCTCGGCTCCTCTCGAACTGTCGACCGTCCAACAAACCTACAGCTTCATGTGGCAGCCGGGGACATATCTCCTCGACCCGACGCTGCCTGCTCCCGCGGAACCGATCCCTGCTGCTGAACCCGCGCCGAGGCGACCGGCAGCCGCTGCGCCAGTCCAGGCCGAGCAGGAAAAGAATGTGCCGGTCGTGAAGAAAGCGGCGCCTCCGGCCGCTGCGACGCCTCGTGTGCCGACGCCTCCGCCTGCGCCCCTGCCGCCGCCGGTCGAGTCCGAGGCTCTGCCGTGGGAGGATGACGAGGATGATGTCGGTGTCGACATGCATATGGACCAAGTCGAGGACCTGACGGATGACGACGGTGTCATCGAGGTGCCGACACGACGTCCTGCCGTCGTCACGCCGCCGTTGCGCGTCAACAGCGATCCTGCCGTTCCCGTCGCCGCCAATGACAGCTTCCGCCGAGAAAGCCGCGACAACTACGCTTCGGTGTCGGTCGGAGTCTCTGCGCCCGTGAGGGCTTCGTTCGAGTTCGAGCTGCCGTCTCTGGAGCTTCTGGCGGAGCCGAAGATCTGGGACAGCGCCGAAGTGCCGGTCGAAGTGCTGCAGGAGAATGCGGCGACACTCGAGAACGTGCTGTGGGACTTCAACGTCAAGGGCGAGATCATCAATGTCCGGCCCGGCCCTGTAGTGACGTTGTATGAGCTTGAGCCTGCGCCTGGGACGAAGTCGTCGCGGGTGATCTCGCTGGCGGACGACATCGCGCGCTCGATGAGCGCGGTCTCGGCGCGCGTGGCGGTGGTGCAGGGCCGCAACGCGATCGGCATCGAGCTGCCCAACCACAAGCGCGAGACCGTGTACCTGCGCGAGCTGCTCGCCAGCCAGGATTTCGAGACCTCGAAGCAGAAGCTGGCGCTGTGCCTGGGCAAGACCATCGGCGGCGAGCCGGTGATCGCCGATCTCGCCCGCATGCCCCACCTCTTGGTGGCCGGCACCACCGGCTCGGGCAAGTCGGTGGCGATCAACACCATGATCCTGTCGCTGGTCTACCGGCTCTCGCCGGCCGAGTGCCGCCTGATCATGGTCGACCCGAAGATGCTCGAGCTGTCGGTCTATGACGGCATCCCGCACCTGCTCACCCCGGTGGTCACCGACCCGAAGAAGGCGGTCGTGGCGCTCAAATGGGCGGTGCGCGAGATGGAGGACCGCTACCGCAAGATGTCCAAGCTCGGCGTGCGCAACATCGACGGCTTCAACGCCCGCGTGGTCGAGGCCAAGGCCCGGGGCGAGACCATCACCCGCACGGTGCAGACCGGCTTCGACCGCGAGACCGGCGAGGCGATCTACGAGGACGAGGTGATGGATCTCGATCCCTTGCCCTACATCGTGGTGATCGTCGACGAGATGGCCGACCTGATGATGGTGGCCGGCAAGGAGATCGAGGGCGCGATCCAGCGCCTAGCCCAGATGGCGCGCGCCGCCGGCATCCACGTGATCCTGGCCACCCAGCGCCCGTCGGTGGACGTGATCACCGGCACGATCAAGGCGAACTTCCCGACAAGGATCTCGTTCCAGGTGACCTCGAAGATCGACAGCCGCACGATCTTAGGGGAAATGGGCGCCGAGCAGCTCCTGGGCCAGGGCGACATGCTGTACATGGCCGGCGGCGGGCGGATCACGCGCGTGCACGGGCCGTTCTGCTCGGACGAGGAGGGCGAGAAGGTGGTGGCGCACCTCAAGCGCCAGGGCCGGCCGCAATATCTCGAGGCGGTCACGGCCGAGGAGGACGAGGGCGGGGCCGCGGGCGCCGACACGCCGGTGTTCGACCAGGGCGAGTTCGGGGCGCCGGGCGGCGACCTGTACGACCAGGCGGTGGCGGTGGTGCTGCGCGACAAGAAGGCCTCGACCAGCTACATCCAGCGCCGGCTCCAGATCGGCTACAACCGCGCCGCCTCGCTCATGGAGCGCATGGAGAACGAGGGCATCGTCGGACCCGCCAACCACGCCGGGAAACGCGAAATCCTGATCAATCATCTCGACATGGACGATTGATCCCGCGTCAGAACCCAATAACGGAAAAGGCGGCCCTCGCAGGCCGCCTTTATTGTATTCGGGAGAGCCGTCGAATTACTCGATCACCTGAACGACCGTCCGCGTCTGCGGATCCACCAGGACGGTCTGGTCGTTCACGATCGTATAGCTGTAGGGATTCCGAAGACCGACGCTTTGCGGGACAGGATAGAGCCGCACGCGGGGCGGGAGAGGCTGGCCGATCGCCACTTCCTCGGCCACGCGCATCGTGGGCCGGCGCTGGGCGACCACATAAGTGCGGACCCTGCTCGACTCCTCAGCCGTAAGAGCGCCACCGACAGCGGCACCGGCGACGCCGCCGACCACGGCGCCGACGGGCCCGCCGATGACGGCGCCCGTCAGGGCTCCGCCCGCGGCGCCCGTAGCCGCGCCGGCTTCAGTGTTGCTTTGGCAGGCAGCCAGGGGAAGAGCCAGGAGAGTCAGGATAGCAGCCGAGATAGGGAAGTAGTTGCGCATGACGGATTCCTTTCCGATTGGCATCATGCGAACGCGGGAAAGCTTGGCCGGTTCCCTTCGTGCAAGTCGAGCCGCCTGGAACCTGAAACATGTGTGCAAGCCAGCCGCATGTCCTTGCCGTTCCGATCCTCAAATGCATGTGTCATGGCAGAGGGAAGCATGGGTCGGGAGGACAGGATGGTGGAGCGTTCCAAAGTTGCGGTCGTGACGGGGGCGGGAACGGGAGTCGGCAAGGCGATCACCGCCGGGCTCCTGAAAGCCGGATACAGCGTCGTCATGGCCGGGCGGCGGCTGGATGCCCTACAGGCGGCCGAGCGGGAGATCGGGGCGGAGGGCGGCTCGACGCTTCTCGTGCCGACCGACGTGACGGATCCAACTTCCGTCGCGGCCCTGTTCGCCGCGATAAAACAATCTTTCGGAAGGCTCGACCTTCTCGTCAACAATGCGGGAACGGGCTCGCCTGCGGTTCCTTTCGAGGACATCCCCTTCGAACAATGGCAGAAGGTGGTCGCCACCAATCTGACGGGAACGTTCCTGTGCACGCAGGAGGCGTTCAGGATCATGAAAGATCAGAATCCGAGGGGCGGGCGGATCATCAATAACGGCTCCGTTTCCGCCTATGCGCCGCGTCCGCTGTCGGCCCCCTATACGGCGACGAAGCATGCCGCGCTGGGGCTGACGAAATCGACCTCCCTCGACGGGCGCGCCTATGACATCGCCTGCGGGCAGATCGACATCGGCAATGCCGCCACCGATATGACCGAGAGAATGACGGAGGGCGTCCTGCAGCCCAACGGGACCCTGTCTCCCGAACCCAGGATCGATCCCAAGCACGTGGCGGATGCGGTGGTCTACATGGCCGGCCTGCCGCTCGATGCGAATGTGCTCACCATGACCGTCATGGCGACCAAGATGCCGTTCGTCGGACGAGGGTGAGACACATTGCCGTGACAGGGGCATCGCTCCCTGGGAAGTAAGCTGGACTGCCCCATCTCACTGGAATGGCCGGTCCCGGATCAGCCGCGATGGTCGGCTCCCATTCAGCTTGTTCCGAACAGGATGCGAGCCTCGGCAGATCATGCCGGTTGTCTTCCCATGGAGTGTAGGTTTCCGATGACGGCGGCGGAATGAGCGCGATTCTCATCAAGATCTTTGCAACGGCCTTGACCCTGAGCCAGGTTCTCGTCGATCCGACGACGGTCAGGACGAGCTTCGATCCCGCGCGAGACCAGGAGCAGGTCTCGCAGATCCTGAAGAACGGCTGCACCCATATGCGGCGCGCCTTCGATATCGAAGATATCAATCTCGACGATCTCATCGCGACGGCCATGGACGATCCGCAGGCCATCACGGGCGAGTTGAAGGTGCTGCAGGGATTGAGTTTCAACGATCTGCAGGCGAGCTACCGCCAGTTCTGCAAGGACGAGAAGGTCGAGCCGCCGCCGGTCGACCTGAGCGAGGTGATCTCGTACTACAACGCGGCCGTCGCCGGGCTTCCCGATGCCGGAAAGCTGAAGGGGCTGAAGCTTCCGGGCGTCAGCGTGATCCTGGACGGGAGCGGCAAGCGCTTCGCCGAAGTGTACGAACCCGATCACCGGCGCATCTGGGTTCCCTTGTCGGATATTCCAATGAGCGTGCAGCAGGCCTTCGTCTCGGCGGAGGACAAGCGCTTCTACCAGCATAAGGGCGTGGACGAGCGCGGGGTGATCCGCGCCTTCATGGGCAATATGACGAATCCCGGACGGCCTGCGGGCGGCTCCACGATCACGCAGCAGGTGGCGAAGAATCTCCTCGTCGGCGACGATGTCACCTATGAGCGCAAGATGCGGGAAATGATCGTCGCTTCGAGGATCGAGCGCGTTCTCAGCAAGGCGGAAATCCTCGAGATCTATCTCAACTCCATCTATCTCGGCCGCTCCTCCTGGGGGATCGAGATGGCGGCCCAGAGCTATTTCGGGAAGAGCGCCAAGGCTTTGTCAGTTTCTGAAGGAGCGCTTCTCGCGGGGCTGGCGAAGGGCCCGAACTACTACAATCCGGACACCAAGCCGGACCGGGCCCAGGAGCGCATGGCCTATGTCCTGAGCCGCATGGAGGACGATGGGTTCCTGAAACACGATCAGGTGCAGCAGGCCGTCGCGTCTCTGCCGCCACGGGTGCCGTTCGAACGCATCAGGCGCAATACGGGCTTCTACTTCGTCGATCATGTGAGCCGGGATGCCCGGACCCTTGCCGATGTCGAGAACCTGAATGCGGGGGGCTACACGGTGCGAACCACCATCAATCCCGTTCTTCAGGAGGCTGTCGAGGCCGCCTTGCAGGAAGGTCTTGCCCGCTACGAGTTGAGTGTCGGGCGGCAGCGCTATCAGGGTTCCGAGGCCAATCTCGCGCAGGCCGCCAAGGCGCTCGACGGCACGAAGGATGGTTCTCCCGCCTGGAAAAGGGCCCTGGAGGCCGTGCGACTGCCTCTCTACGACGTGCACTGGCCGGCGGCTGTCGTCGTCGAGAAGGGAAAGGACCGGAAGACCGGCGCGAATGCCCTGCGGGTCGGCCTCGCGGATGGTCGCGTGCTGCCGTTGAACGCCTGGGAGGCGGCACGGCGGGACCTGAAGCTCTATGACGTGGTGCGCGTTCAGGTGATCGAGCAGAAGGGCAAGGGCACGGTTCGCGCCGATCTGCGAACGCCGCCCACCGTGCAGGGCGGCGCGGTCGTCCTGGAGAACAAGACCGGCCGCATCCTCGCCATGACGGGCGGGTTCTCCTATCCGTTAAGCCAGCTCAACCGTGCTACGCAGGCGCAGCGGCAGCCCGGCTCCGCCTTCAAGCCGCTGACCTATCTCGCGGCCCTGTCGAAAGGCCTGCAGCCCAACACGCTGATCTGGGATGCGCCGGTGACGCTGCCGCCCGTGGGCGGAGTGAGCCCGGGTGCCGGCGACTCTTGGAGCCCGAAGAACTTCGACGGCGGCCGTTCGGGCATCATGACCCTGCGGCGGGCGCTTGAGAACTCGAAAAATCTGGTGACGGCGCGCCTGCTCGACGGCGGCATCGAAGCCTCGCCGGAACAGAGCCTGAAACGGGTCTGCGAGCTCGCGCTCGAAGCGCAGCTCTATCTGGAATGCACGCCGTATTATCCGTTCGTCCTGGGGGCTCAGCCGGTGCGGATCCTCGATCTGGCCGCCTTCTACGCGGCGGTGGCCAATGAGGGCGCGATGCCGGTGCCCCACGCCATCGAGAGCGTGGAGCAGGACGGACGCACCGTCTATAGCCGCAAACCCAACACGCTGGTCCGGCTCGGTTCCGCCGACGCGGTGGCTTTCTACCAGTTGAAGACCATGCTGCAGGGCGTGCTGGAACGTGGCACCGCCCGCCAGTTGAAGGCGCTTGCGCCTTATGCCGGAGGCAAGACGGGAACGTCCGACAACGAGAACGATGCCTGGTTCGTCGGGTTCACCAACGATGTCACCATCGCCGTCTGGGTGGGGCATGACAATGCCGACGGCAAGCGCCGCACGCTCGGCCGCGGACAGACCGGCGGCAAGGTGGCGGCTCCGATCTTTCAATCCATTCTCCAGGCGGCCTGGGAGAACCATGTGCCGAAGGCTCCGCTCAGCCCGCCTTCACCTCAGACGGCCAAGCAGATGATCGCCCTTCCGATCGATCTCAACACCGGTGACAGGCTGACGGACGAGCAGAGCAAGGGCTTCACGGAGCATTTCCGTCTCAGCTGGTTCGGACGCCTGAACGAGACGCAGTACCGTCTCGTGCCGCAATCGGAAGTTTATGCCTTCCGGAACCCCGATCCGTGGAGCGACGGCGAGGAGAGGGGCGGGCCGGATTACTACGAAGACGGTCCCTACGCGCAGGGGCCGGGCTGGCTGGAGAGCCTGCGCCAGTCAGCTCCGCCGGCGCGCCGTCAGGCCGAGCCCGAGCGTGGCTTCCGCTGGTGGTGGGAGGACGATGCACCCCGACGTCCCCGAAGGGTGGACCCGGATTATTTCTGGCGCAACGGACAGGTTTACTGATGATATCGACAAAGCCTTTGGGACGGACATTGGCCGTCCTGGCCATCCTTGTTGCCTCGGCGGGCGCGCTGGAAGCGCAGGACTTCAGGATTGACGAGGTCGCGTCCGTGACGGCCGTGGCGCCGGCCAGGCTGAAGCCCGGGACCATCCTCTTCAGCGATCACCGGGACGACAAGCTGGCCGATGCCGGATCGGGGTTGATCCGGTTCGAGGATTGGGCCCGCGAGAGGCCCCTGCAGAAGCAGCTTCTGAGCCCCTATCCGGATTATGTGGAACCCACCATCAAGGTTTCGGTTCACGGGATTCCGAAAGCCTATACCGAGAAACTCCACATGTATGTGGTGGAGGCGCGCTTCCTGATTGGAAAGGCGCCCAACGCCATCGATCTCAAGCGTTACACCCAGGTCGAGGTTCTCGAAAAGATCGATCCCGCCATCAAGCACCGCCGCATCACGGCGGATCAGGCCGCCCCGCAGATAGACCCGGAGAGCGCCTATCAGCGCCATCCGAATCGTCGCTGGTGCGAGCCGGAGGGGAGCCTGTGCATCGAGTCGCGCTATCCGCTGGAAGGCAAGTTGCCGGTCGGCATCCGGCTTGCGAACAAGTTGGAAGAGGGCGGCAAGAAAATCTCGGAGTTTATGGATTTCCAGACTGAGATCCGCACGCTTTCTCCTGAGGAGATCGGGCGGGCCGGCTACGCCAAGCTCACGGGTCTGGATGCTCCCGTGACCGGCGTACTCGAACAGACGATCTTCCATGTGAACCAGGTCATGCAGTTCGGGAAACTGGTGGCCGTCCTTCAACCCTATCCGGATGACGCGGGCAAGACGGTGGCGACCGTCTTCATGACCCTCGCGGTCGAGACGGATGTCCTGGAACGCAAGAGGGAGTTCGAGAGTGTTCCTGTGCTCAGGAACCTTATCCCGGCCCAGGTGCTGATGGGCAAAAGTTCATTCAATTCCGGCAGTTCCATCAGTGCCGGGCTTCCCGAATACGTCCGCAACCGCATCCGTGCCATCGCGGCGCAATTCGAACGGTAGTTTCAATGCAGCGCACACGAAAAAGCCCCGTTCCAAAATAGGCCGAACGGGGCTGCAGAGTCTGCGGAGGCGACAAGGGGTTGCGGGGAATGGTGCCTCCGTGATGAATTAAGCGTTCAGCTTGAACAATGTTCCTTGCGAAAAGTCATTCTTGAACCTTGGCAGGCATCAATTTTCCTTGATTGCGCCATGTTCGAAGCCCTCATTCCTCTCTCGCTTATCGATAGGCGTGGTGGAACGCCGCACAGGGGTAACAATCCCGCTCTGAAGGTGTTGGAGCCGGCAGTCAGCGTTTCTTCCTCCCAAACTTGCCTTCCCTGGCTCAGCCAGGGAAGGCCTTTTCGTGAGAGCGTCGAGAACCTGCTCGAGCGGCGCTCCTCGCATGCTCTTCCGTTCGGCGGCCTGCACTGTTATCTCCCTAACCCGTTGTTGAAATTCTCAGGTCTTTCCGCAGGCTGGGCGGAGCGGCCGATGCTGAAGAGGTGCCTTTCCCATGGCCAAGGCCATTCATTCGATGATCCGGGTGCTCGACGAGCAGCGCTCCCTCGCTTTCTATGAGAAGGCGTTCGGCCTCCAGGTGGTGGAGCGGCTGGCCTTCGAGGGCTTCACGCTCGTCTATCTCGGCAATCGAGACAGCGAGTTCGAGCTGGAGCTGACGATCAACCATGATCGGACCGAGCCCTATGTGCTCGGCGACGGCTATGGGCATCTGGCCTTCTCGGTGGACGATCTCGAGGCGGAGCAGGCCCGTTTCGACTCGCTGGGCCTGAGCCCCACGCCACTCAAGGAGCTGAAGCTCGAAGGCAAGCCTCCCGCGCGGTTCTTCTTCGTACAGGACCCTGACGGGTACAAGATCGAAGTGCTTCAGCGCGGCGGACGCTACAAGTAGACTTGGACCCGTCGAGCCCCCGCCAACCCATCCTGCCCGAGAGACTCTCCTTGGCTATCCGTCCGATCGTCCGCTTTCCCGATCCTCGCCTGCGCCGGAAGGCGGAGCCTGTCGGTTCCATCGACGAGGATGTACGGACGCTCGCCCGGGATCTGGTGGAAACCATGCATGCGGCCCCCGGCATCGGCATCACGGCGCCGCACATCGGTATCCTCGGGCGGCTCGTGGTCATCCAGTTGGAATCCGATACCGAACCTCACATCTATGTCGATCCGGAAATCGTCTGGTCTTCCTCCGATATAATCCGTCATCTGGAAGGAAGCGTTTCGATGCCGGGCGTCACAGACGAGCTGGAGCGTCACGCCCGGGTGCGGGTGCGCTACAGGGGGCTCGACGGCGCGGACCATGAGGAGGAGGCGGAGGGCCTGATGGCCGTCTGCCTTCAGCACGAAATCGATCAGCTCGACGGCATATTCTGGATCGACCGCCTGTCGAAGCTGAAGCGGGACCGCCTGATCAAGCGGTTCGAAAAGCTCCATCGCATCAGAGCCTGATGGTGGAGGGGCTCTGATGTTGGAGTTTGTAAGCCGTGTTCGAAATCTACCGTATTGAAACCCTGGCCTCGGAAGAGGCGGGCGGAGGCGTCATCCGCCGGATCATGGTGCGCACCGACTCGCTCGAGAAGGCAAAGGAGCGGGCCTTGAAGGTTTTCTCGCTTGCCCGCCGTCCGCAATCCCGCGACCCTGAGGTCGAGGCCGTGCGCGTCCTGAACGGTGCCGGCCATGAGGTGTTCTCGATCAGCACCAGGGATTAAGCCTCAACGCCTGGGGATAAGCCAAACACCATTTGACAGCGCGCGTATTCACCGGTACTTGCGCGCCTCCATCGCAAGAAACGCTCAATCGAGCAGCGGGCGATGCGAGGAAATGCGCGGGCGTAGCTCAGTCGGTTAGAGTGCCGGCCTGTCACGCCGGAGGTCGCGGGTTCGAGCCCCGTCGCCCGCGCCACTCTCCTCATGCCGCAATGGCGGCGCCGGATCCCAAAAAATTCAGAATGGCTCCAAGACGCATGTCGTGCGGGTTCGAAAGAACAAAGGAGCCGCGAGGGGCTCCTTTGAACTCTTGATCATCGAGACTCGGCTCAACCCGTCAGGCGATCTTGCCGCCGCCCTTCTTCGTGACGACGAGAAGGGACGGGCGAGGGGGCATGCCGTCCTTGAAGTCCGGCCAGCGCGTGATGGGATTGTCGAAGCTGGCGGGAGCGCCTTCCTCCGCCTCGCCGGGGTGCTGTACGGCGAGGAACAGAGTCTCGTCGTCGGGCGTGAAGAACGGGCCGCACATTTCGGCTCCGACCGGAACCCGGAAGAAGTGCTTGGACGTGCCGCGCATCTCACCTTCCGTTTCCAGGGCCCACAGGCCATCCGCGCGGCCGGTCGCCTTGGCGTTGTTGCCGTCGGTGGAGATCCAGAGGCGTCCCTGGTTGTCGATGGCGCAGTTGTCGGGCATGCCGAACCAGCCGTTCTTGGTCGTCTCCGACGAGAAGGTCGCGCCGACCGATGCCACGGACGGGTCGCCGCATTTCACGAGCACTTCCCAGGTGAAGGCCGTCGAGGCGTGGTCACCGCCCTCCGGCATCATCTCGACGATGTGACCGAAAGCGTTGTTCGCCCGCGGATTGGCGGCATCCACCTGGTCTTCCTTGCGGCGCGTGTTGTTCGTCAGCATGACGTAAACACGGTTGGTCTGCGGATTGGCTTCGATGTCCTCGGGGCGGTCCATCTTGGTGGCGCCGAGGAGATCCGCCGCGCGGCGGGTTTCGATCAGCACGTCCGCCTGGCTCTTGAAACCGTTGGTCTCGGTGAGGGGGCCCTGGCCGTGCACGAGCGGCAGCCATGTGCCCTTGCCGTCCGGGTTGTACTTGGCCACGTAGAGCGTGCCCTCGTCGAGCAGCCCGAAATTGGCGGCGCGGTTCTGCTTGTCGACCTTGCCCGCGGTGACAAACTTGTAGACGTAGTCGAACCGCTCGTCGTCGCCGAGATAGATCACGTAGCGGCCATCGCTGTTGGTGATGCCGGCGGCGCCTTCATGCTTGGTGCGGCCGAGCGCGGTGCGCTTCTTCGGCACGAAGGTGGGATCGAACGGGTCGATCTCGACCACCCAGCCGAAGCGGTTGGCCTCGTTCGGCTCCTTGGCGAGATCGAAGCGGTCGTGGAACTTGCCCCAGGCATAGGCCGGAGTGCCGATGCCGTAGCGCTTGTAGTTCTTGGCCTCGGGATGGTTATCGCCGAGGGCTCCCCAGAAGTAGCCGTTGAAATTCTCCTCGCAGCTGAGCCAGGTGCCCCAGGGCGTCACGCCGCCGGCGCAGTTGTTGACCATGCCGTTCACCCTGCGGCCCGTCGCGTCAGCCGTGGTCTTCATGCGGTCGTGGCCGGCGGCCGGGCCGGTGATGTCCATGGGCGTCTCGGCTGTGATGCGGCGGGTGTACTTGGAATCCTTCACCACCTGCCATTCGCCGTTCACACGACGGATCTCGACCACGGCGCCGCCATGGGCGGCCATTTCGATGTCGACCAGGTCCTTGGTCATCTTCGCGAAAGCAACGTCCTTGGCATCCTGGACGCCGACGCCGGGGAACATCAGTTCCTCGTTGGTGTACTCATGGTTCGCTACGAGGAGGCCGTGGTCGCTGGAGCCGTCGATCGGGATGTAGCCGACGAAATCGGTGTTGTAGCCGAACTGGCGGGCCTGTTTCTCGGCCATCTGGTTCTGCGGATCGAACTCGGGCGTGTCCGGGAAGAGCGGATCGCCCCAGCGCAGAAGCACCTTCGCGTCGTATCCCTCGGCCACATGGTGGGTCTGGTCGACACCGGCTTCGATTTCCTTGAAGTCGAAGGACGCGGCGGCGCCCTTCTTGGCCGGCTGCTCGTTGGCCGCCAGGGCTCGGGTGCCGACGGTCGCGGAGATCGCGGCAACGGCCAGGGATCCGCGCAGAAGGTCGCGGCGGTTGAAACGCGTGGCGATGATCTCGCCCATCGTGAGGTTGCGCGTCGGGTTCACCCCGACATCGCCTGAATCTTCCAGATCGCTTGCGCGAAGGCGGGCCTTGTGCTCGTCCATATCGGCTTCTCCGTCTCCTTGGGACGGAGTCGAGTTAGAACGGTTCCATGTAAGCTTGGTGACAGTCCGGCCGGGGCAGGAGTTCGGGACGGGACATTCCGGGGAGGATCGTATATGGTCAGGCGATGAGCAACGATGTTTCCGCACTTCGCGAGCAATTGTCGGATCAATGGCAGAAGGTCGCCATCGATCTGATCCGGAAGGGTATTCCGGCCGATCTCGTCTTCGAATCCCTCCTCACGGTCGGGCTGGCCGGTCAGGTCGAGCTTCACGGCAAGCACATGATGGCCGGTAAGCTCGTGGCCATCGCCGAGCAACTGTCCGAACAGGTCAGGCAGGAGAAGGCCGCCCTGCAGGAGGCCTCCGGCGCGACGAAGAACTAGCCGTCCTTAAACGCGCGGTTAGACCTACGGCTCAAGCATCGGCAAAATTACGCGTCGGACCGTGTCCGGGTGCAACATCTGGAGTTATTGTCGCGTTAGCTCGGCGAAGCTCCACGAAGCGGCTCTGCCTGCTTCCCCGCCCACCAGACGAAATGGGGTCGTGCCCTCATGCAGCCGGCGCTAGACAGCAACACCCTGGACCGCTTGATCGCCCTCGGACGTCAGCAAGGCCATCTCACGAACCGGGATCTCGAGGACAATCTGCCAATCGCATCCATGAGCGCAGAGGACATTGCCCTCATCGTCGTTCAAATCGAGGAAACCGGCGTCCCGGTCGAACTGGAAGACAGCCTCGTTTCCCCGAATGCGAAGCCAAGTCCCGCTCCCGTGAGAAGCGCCGTCATCATTCCTTTTCCGGATCGCGCAGCTGCCGCCCGGATGAAGCAGCGCAAGGTCCCTCTTCAGAAGGCGCCTTCATCGGCCGCCGCGACGGCGACATCTACAGTTCAGAGAAGCCGTGCCGCCCATTGGGCCGTCGCAGTAGCGGGCGTCCTTGTGCTGGCGCTGCTGGTCGGCCTCGTCAGGATGCTGGGCGTCTGACGGGAGCCGCGACATTCAGAGTTCGGCCCGCGCCTCGTCCATCAGGGGAAGAGGTTTGACGGCAGGGCCGCTGAAGTGCGTGACGCTCAGCTCATCCTTCAATGCGGACGTGAAGCCGATATCGAGAAACGCCGTCTTCGGTTCAAAGAGAGACTTTGCCGCGGCCGTCGCGTCATACCCGAGAATAGGCTTCAACTCTGGTGCGGTCCTCGGAGCGGGAGCCGGGACAAGCGCCGCCAGTGCATCCGATGCCAGATCAGGCATGCCGGCTGACGCGAGCTGGATATCCGCCGGGCGCCTCGGCGGAAGAGGAATGGCCGCTATCATGACTTCCTTGACGCTTTCGGGATCGGCCGAGGCCACCATCGTCGATTGGCTTTGGATCGGGGTTTCAGCTTGCGGCGGCGCAGCATTCTTGCGGCCAAAAAGACTGGCGAACACGCCACCGATGGACGGGCCGGCGCCGGCCGAAGCCTGGGTGGCGAGGGCGGCGTTGCGGGGCAGGATTTCGGCTTTTGCCAGTTCATATCCGGGAAGCGGCTTGCCGTTCGAGGGAAGGTGAAGGGTCTTCCCGTCCGGGAATAACTGCGCCAGTTGCTGCTGCGTCATGCGAGGCCAGGCCCGCACGTTGCCGGTGTCCACATGGACGAAGGCGGAGGACGAATAATAACCCACGCCGCCATATTGCATCTTCATGGCGACGGCGCGCAGCCGTGCCGTATCCACATCGGGAAGGCGAATGTCCATGGCCTTGCCGAGCATGTGCTGGCTGTGCTCGGCGACACCGCTCGATCGACGGCGCAGGGCGCCGTTGGTTTCGGGCGACCGGTAAGCGGAAATGATGTTGATGGGCTGCGACGAGCCGGATTCCCGATAAACCTCCCAGATGATGTCGAACAGGCGCGGGTCCATCTGCGCCGGCTTCTCGACACGCCAGTCGCGCAGGAACCAGTTGAGCTGCTGCAGGGCGCCCGAGTCGTATTGCCCGTCGCGCCGGAAGGTGACGGTCAAGCTTTCACGAGTATGGGTATGATAGAAACTGAGAGTACGGGTGTCTCCGAATGCGGCGGCATCCTGGGTCCGGGCAGTCGCCATCAGGAGAACAGAAGCCGCACTTAAAAACCCGAACGCCAGATACGAAACACTTTTCCTGCCGGGCAGGTATCTGCGTCCGGATGCAGAGGTCGACCTGCATCTGCCATCCGATCGTCCGGATCGGGCGAAAATTCGCGCCATGGTTGTTTGTTCCCGCGTCCCTTGAGCGACGTGTGGCCGTTAACCATGGCAAAAATAGGCGCAAACCGTACCTTTTCGCTTAATAGACCTGCGCGGTGGCCTGATTGCGCTTTGGCCGGTTCGACGGTGAGGACAGGACGACCACCTTCGTTCCGGTCGGCGTGTGGTTGTAGAGGTCGATCACATCCTGGTTGATCATGCGGATGCAGCCGGATGAAACATTGGTGCCGATGGTCCAGGGCTCGAAAGTGCCATGGATGCGATAGAGCGTGTCCTTGTTACCCTGCCAGAGATAGAGCGCGCGGGCCCCGAGAGGGTTGCCGGGACCGCCAGGCATGCCGGGGCCGCCGGGCAATTCTCCCATCTGCTCCATGAGTTCGGGCTGCCGCCCGAACATCTCCTTCGGCGGATACCAGTCCGGCCATTCCTGCTTGTTCCGGATGGTAGCGGTTCCGGACCAGCTGAAGCCCGAACGGCCGACGCCGACCCCATAGCGCACGGCCATGCCGTCGCGCATGACGAGGTAGAGATAGCGCGACCGGGGATCGATCACGATGGTCCCGGGTGCTTCGGCGGTTTCGTATTCGACCACGCGCCGCAGGAAGGCTGGATTGATCCTGGACAATTGAATGCCCGGGATCGGGAAGAGGTCGTCGTCGATGGGGCCGTACATACGCTGATAGGCGGATGCTTCCCGCATCGACTGGGCGAGGGCGCCGTTGGTCTGCAGAGCGGCGCCGGCGGCAGCGGCTCCGAGCATGAAGGTTCGGCGGCTGAGGTCCATGTTGCTCTCCCGGCATTCCTATCTCGACAATAAGAAGACGCAGGACCCTCCGTGTCGGTTTCATGGTAGCTGCTATGCTTCGAAGACAACGGAAAGCCTGGCCGTTGCCTTGGGAATGAGTTCAGGGCAGGGGCCGCTTATGATGATGTTGGACAATCTTTCCTGGTCGTGGTTCGTCGGCGTCGGGCTGCTCGGCATCCTGTTCGTCCTGGTCCTCTTCTGGACCCGCAAGCCACGCTACCGGCGCCACTCGATCATGACGGACAACGAGAGGGAGTTTTACCAGCGCCTTCTTGCGGCATGCCCCGATTGCCAGATCTGGCCCCAGGTTCCGATCCTGGCCCTCGTTCGGCCCGACGCCAAGGAGGGTAGTCGCGCCTTCTGGATGGCTTTCAAGAAGATCTCGAACACGCGTGTCGACTGGGTCGTCGTCCAGGACCTTGAGGTGATCGCCATTGTCGAACTCGATGACCGCTCCCACGATGCCCGTAAGGATGCGCAGCGCGACAAGGTTCTGAAGTCGTGCGGCTATCGCGTGATCCGGTTCAGCTCGGGCCGCAGGCCGGATCCTCGGCAGCTTCACGACGCCATCTTTCAACCCCAATAAGGAACTAGAGGCTGTTATGGACCTTGGCTGAGGTCATCGCCGTTCTGGCAGGATGACCTCTGCTCGCAAACCTTACCCCTCCGATGTCTCCGATGAGGAATGGGCGCTGGTGGCGCCCTACCTGACGCTCCTGCCCGAAGAGGCGGGCCAGCGGGAGCACTCCCTGCGCGAGGTGTTCAACGGGCTGCGCTACATCATCAAAACGGGAGCGCCCTGGCGCTGGATGCCCAACGACCTGCCGCCCTGGGCCGCCGTCTACCAGCAGGCGCAGCGCTGGCTGAACGCCGGCTGCTTCGAGGAGCTGGCGCACGACCTTCGCGCCGTGCTGCGCCTAGCCGCCGGACGCAATGAGGAGCCCTCGGCCGCGGTGCTCGACAGCCGCACGCTGCGCTCCACGCCGGAGAGTGGCGCCCGCGCCGGCTATGATGGGGCCAAGCGCAAGAAGGGCTCCAAGCTGCACCTGGCGGTGGACACCCTCGGGCATCTCCTGGCCGCTCACGTCACACCCGCCACCGCGGATGATCGGGCTGAGGTGGGACAACTGGCTCAGGCCGTGCAGGTCGCCACCGGTGAGAGCGTCGATCTGGCCTATGTCGATCAGGGCTATACCGGCGAGAGGGCCGCGGCTGCCGCCCGCGAGCATGGGATCGAACTGGAGGTGGTCAAACTACCTGAGGCCAAGCGCGGCTTCGTGCTGTTGCCGCGGAGATGGGTGGTCGAACGGACCTTCGGTTGGACCACACGCTTTCGGCGTCTGGTGCGCGACTACGAGCGCTTACCTGAAACTCTCGCAGACCTGCATGTCATTGCTCTGGTCTGTATTATGCTACGACAGGCCGCAAACTACATCGCGGTCCATAACAGCCTCTAGGCATTCGTCACCGCCCGTCCCTCGGCGCGAAAGCTCTCGAACAGCTCGTCCCGCAGGGCATCCGGCTCAGACAGGTAGCGGGCCGAGTGGTGGAAGGGCGTGACATGCTTGACACCGGCCTCCCGGGCGATGGACCCGGCCTCATGCGCCGTCAGGTGGAGGGAGGCGACGGCAAGGGCACGGTCGCACTCTAGAAAGACGGCTTCAATGAACAGCTGGTCGGCCTGGTGGGCGAGTTGAAGGATTTTCGCGCGGTTTTCCGCATGGGGCGCGGCATCCGTCACGTAGGCGACCACCTGCCCTGGAGCGACGCGCAAGGCCCGGCCTTTCAGATCGCCGAGGCTGATGTGCTGTCCTCCTGGAACTGCAATGAGATGATCGCCGGGCAGTCCAAGGCGAACCGCGCGCTTGGCCTCGTTGAGCCATGGGCCCGGCGGCAGATTGAGGTCGTCCAGCACGCCCCGCCATACATTCACCTGGAGAACTTCCCTCAGGGCGAAGGCGAGGGAAGGAATGCCGTGAGCCAGGGCCACTGCATCGATCCTGAACTCATCCTCCATCCAGGCGACGCCGTGCGGAAATGCGGGCGGCGCGATCTCGCGTCGGGCAAAGGCTTCGCGCGCATGAAACTCCGCTGCCCTCATCAGGCCGGTGCCGTCGTAGTCCATGGCTCTCAGGCAGAAATCGACCGAGTTCTCATCGAGAAGATTCCAGGTGAAGCCCCGGATCCGGTGCTCGATCTGCGCGGCAAAGCCCGGTGGGCCGATGAGGGTCAAGGGGAGAGGGCGATGAAGGCACAGCCTGAAGAGCCGGTCGAAACCGGCCATATGGTCTACATGAGTGTGCGAGACGAAGACGTGGCTCACCCGCAGCAATTCGCGGGAGGAAAGCGCGCTCACGTCGCCCAGATCGAAGAGAATGGCCCGGCGGCCGTACCGGAAATCGAGGTAGAGGCCTGGATCGCTGAAGGGGTCGTTCACGAGACGGGGTTGAACAAGCCAACTCATCCCGTGCCAACGGTTCCGCTCCCCGCCGGTTCCTATGCGGAGAGGGCGGACCCGTTCCACGGATCCGCCCTGATTTTCAACCTACCGGTCGAGCCGGCTCAGGATCAAGCCGCTCAGGGCTATTCCTCCACCTCATCGGGATCGGTCACGTCGACCAGGAACATGATGTAGGGGCCTTCCTCCTCATCATCCTCCTCGTCATCGTCGAAATCAGCGCTCTCGAACTCGTTCTTTTCTTCTTCCGTCGCGGCCCGGACGTTCAGGGTCGCAAACCCGTCCCACAGGGGAGCGCCATCGCTCTCCAGAACCTTGAGATCGTCCTTGAAATCCTCGCTCATGAGGAGTTCGCGGGCTTCGTCCTCATCGGCATTGGTGATGGCAACAGGTTTGTCGCTGATAGTGAGCGTGAACATGATTCTTCCTTTCCATTCGCCCGCAAGGGATACTCGTAAACGCTCGACCCTGCACGTTCGTGGCAGAGGTTCTGCACATGAAGCGATATGAAAAAGGCCGGACGTTGGCCCGGCCATGAACACGGCGATCTTCGCCTACTCGACGCCCTTCTTCTTCAGCCAGCCCCGCATCTCGGCGATTTCACGCTCCTGCTCCCGGATCACGTCGGTGGCCCATTTGCGAACCTGCTCGTCCTTGCCGTGCTGAAGCACCACCTTCGCCATATCGATGGCGCCCTGGTGATGGGGGATCATGCCGCGCACGAAGTCGACGTCCGGATCGCCGCTGAAGGCGATATCCATGTTCCGATGCATCGTCTCGTTGGCCTGACGGTAGCCCTGCGTTGCAGGCGTATCCGCCTTCTGGGTAGTCTGGGCCGGAGTGGAGTGACCTGAATGCCCGCCATGCATGTTCTGGGCATGGGCGAGAGCGGGAAGGGCGGACAAGGCAAGGGTCAGGGCAAGGAATTGGATCTTCATCATTGTTTCTCTTGAAATTGATAGGAGCTGCGGGGCAAGAGGCTTTTGGCCTCAAGCTTCGTGCAGCGACAGGAGACGAGCCGGGAAACCAGCCGTGTCCAAAGCGGACAGCAGGAGCGCCTCTTCTAGGCTTGAGGCAACCGTAACGACATGATTTTCCAGGTCTCCCTCAACCTGAGCTTGCGGATCGATCCTTTGAACCGCCTGCCTGACGCTTCTCAGGCAACCGCCGCAACTCATGTCCGGGACGTGAAAACGATACATGGTCAGGATCCTTTCTTTCAGGGTCCTGAGAGGTCTAGACCTTGCCATGATGGGAAGGTCAAGCAAGGTTATTCAGGCTATGTCGCCGTCGACATAAAGGATGTGATTGCAGGCGCTTATCTTCTTCGAGTAGCTCTGTTATCGCGATAACGATACAATACGGTTCAGGAGTGGCCGAATGTGGCCGGTACGACAGGTATGAAAGTTGTAACCCACAGCGGCACGTTTCATGCCGACGATGTCTTTGCCTTCTCCATCCTGCGGGATGCACTGGGGCCTTTCGAGTTTGCGCGAACCCGCGATTCCGCCATTATCGAGACGGCCGATCTGGTCTTCGATGTCGGCGGCACTTACGATGTCGCGCGCGGGCGCTACGACCATCATATGCGGGATCTTCCTCGGCGGCCCGACGGTACGCCCTATAGCTCGGTCGGCCTGATCTGGCGCGATTTCGGACGCAACGCTCTGCCCAACTTCATTCAAGGCATCGATGAGGACCTTCTGGACGCGGTCTGGCAGGACATCGATACCGGCCTCATCCTCGCCATCGACCAGGCCGACAACGGCGTGGCGTCGATCAACCAGGGGCACCTGTCGCTCCTGATCGAGGCCTTCAATCCCACCTGGGCGAGCGACCAATCCTATGACGACGCTTTCGTCGAGGCGGCCGATTTCGCCCGGGGCATCCTGGTTCGGGCATGCAGGCATGCCCACGCGGAGGCTCAGGCCCAATCCCTCGTCCTGACAGCCGCCAGGAAGGCGCCTGACTCCAGGATCATCGTTCTCGACCGAAAATTGCCTTGGGAAAAGGCAGTTTTCGAGGGTGGTCTGCGCGACCTGCTGTTCATCATCTACCCGAACGAGGATGCCACGGCCTGGTATTGCCGCACGATTCCGCCGGAGCCCAACTCCTTCGGTCAGAGGCTGTCTCTGCCGGAAGCGTGGCGCGGCCTGCAGGAGGACGAGTTTTCCCAAGTGGCCGGGATCGACGACGGCGTCTTCTGTCACCCGAGCGGGTTCATCTGTGGCGCGCGCTCGCAGGAATCCGCAATCCGGCTGGCCGAGAAGGCGATTGCCGCAGGTCGATAGTCGTCCGGGCCTCATCCGTCGGGGTTGAGCCATGAAGCAGGTGCCGATCGTTTCTCATCCCGCCTACGAGGCCGTCATGCCCGACGGCCATCGTTTCCCCATGCGCAAATATGGACGTCTTGCCGAAGTCGTCATGGAAAAGGGGCTGGTGCCCGGTGGTTTCGCCAGGCCGGAGGAGGCCACGGCCGACCTGATCGCGCTGGCGCACGACCGCGCCTATGTCGATCAGGTCGTCGCCTGCTCGGTTCCTCGCGAGATCGAGCGGCGGATCGGCCTGCCCATCAGCGAGAGCGTGGTCCGCCGTGCGCGGGCATCCGCCGGCGGGACCTTGCTTGCGGCCCGGTTGGCGCTTCGGCACGGCCTTGCGGGCAGCACGGCGGGCGGCAGCCATCACGGGCAGCGGGAGACCGGGGCCGGCTTCTGCGTGTTCAACGATGTCGCCATCGCGGCCAAGGCGCTCCACGCCGAGGGCGCGATCCGGCATGCGCTCGTCGTCGATCTCGACGTGCACCAGGGCGACGGCACGGCCGATTGCCTGCGCGATGAGCCGGATCTGTTCACCTTCTCCATGCATGCGGAGAAGAACTATCCCGTCCGCAAGATCCCGAGCGATCTCGATGTCGGGCTGCCCGATGCCATGGAGGACGACGCCTATCTCGATGCCCTCCATGCTCACCTGCCGCGCCTCCTCGATGCCATCGAGCCGGATCTCGTCTTCTTCAACGCGGGCGTCGACCCACACCGCGACGATAAGCTCGGTCGTCTTGCGCTCTCAGATGAAGGCCTGCGGCGGCGCGACGATTACGTGATCGAACAGGCCCGCAGCCGCCAGATCCCCCTCGTGGCCGTTATCGGCGGGGGCTATTCCGCCGACATCGAAGCCCTTGCCCGGCGACATGCCATCGTGTTCGAAGCGATGGCTGCTTGGTGCGAAAGAGAGTAGGGCCGCTCAGCGCGCCAGCGACGCGGCAAGCTGCGCGGCCAGGGCGGCGTTGTTCTTCACAAGCGCGATATTGGTCGCGAGGCTTCGCCCGCCCGTCTTCTCGAAGAGATGCGACAGCAGGAAGGGCGTCACGGCCTTTCCGACGACGCCGCGGGCCTTCGCCTCGGCCACGGCCGCGTCGATGAAGCCTTTCATCTCCTCGGCGGGGATCTCGTCCTCGGCCGGAACCGGATTGGCGATCAGAACTCCGCCGTCTAGGCCCAGGGCCTCCTTGGTGCGGATCAGGTCGGCCATCGCGTCCGGGCCGTCGAGCCGCAAGGGCACGGACAGCGCGCTCGTCCGGCTCCAGAAGGCCGGGAAGCGATCCGTCCGGTAGCCGACCACGGGCACACCGCGGGTTTCGAGATATTCGAGGGTGCGCGGCAGGTCGAGGATGGCTTTCGCTCCGGCGCAGATCACCGCCACGGGCGTGCGGGCGAGCTCGTCGAGATCGGCCGAGATGTCCATGGTGTCCTCGACGCCCTGGTGCACGCCGCCAATGCCGCCGGTGGCGAAGACGCGGATGCCCGCCAGACGGGCGCAGATCATGGTGGCGGCCACGGTCGTCGCTCCGTGCCGTCCCGAGGCGACCGCATAGGGCAGGTCGGCGCGGCTCAGCTTCATCACGTCCCTGGCCGTGCCCAGCCAGTCGAGCTCCGCGTCCGAGAGGCCGATCTTGATCCGCCCCTCGATGATGGCGATCGTCGCCGGAACGGCGCCGTTCGTGCGCACCACTTCCTCGACGTCGCGGGCGGTCGCGACGTTCTGCGGATGGGGCATGCCATGGGTGATGATGGTGGATTCGAGGGCCACCACCGCTCCGCCCGTGGCAAGTGTAGCCTGCACCTCGGGAGCGATGTCTAGAAACCGGCCGGCAATGTCGTGCTTCATGAGGGCTCCCGTTCGAAAGTCGGCCCTGATCTAGCCGTCAAGGCGGAATCCAGCAAGGCAAGGGACAAGTCAGGGCGAACGCTGACCGGGCTCTCGACGGTCAGGGCCGCCGCGACGGTGCCGAGCCGGGCTGCGTCGGCCAGGGACGCGTCCCTGAGCAAGGAAACGAGCGTCGCGGCGATCAGGGCATCGCCCGCGCCGGTCGCGTCGACGATCTCGGCCTGGACAGCGTCGATCGTCACGATCCCGGACGGATCCGCCGCGACAAGTCCTCTGCCTCCGAGGGTCAGGATCACCTGTTCAGCGCCACGGGCGAGCAGGGCTTGCGCTGCCGCCTCCGGCGAGATCTCTGGGCGGTCGAGATAGACCCGGGCTTCGTCGAGATTGAGGAAGAACACGCCGATGCCGCTCAGATCCTGCGGCAGGCGGGCTATCTTCGGCGTCGAGACGGCGTCCAGTGCGAGCATCAGGGCATGCTGCCGGGCAAGCCCGATGAGGTCATGCAGGGTTTCCTGCGGCAGGTTGCAATCGGCGAAGATCCAGGCCGATCCGAAATCCGGCTGTACCTTGTGCAGCAGGGCAGGGCTGATCCCGTCCAGGATCGCCATGTCGGCAAGCCCGATGGCGAGTTCCCCGTCGGGCTGAAGCACGGCCACATACTCGGCCGTCGCATGCGTGTCGGATATGGCGACCGTACGGGTATCGACGCCGAGGCGTTTCAGGTGCTCGAGCAGCGCGCGTCCATTGTCGTCCGCGCCGACGATGGAGACCAGGGACACCTGGGTTCCAAGCCGGGCGATGTTCTCCGCCACGTTGCGGGCGACGCCGCCGAACGAGCGTTCCGACACGACGGGATTGGACGTCCCCGGCCGGATCGTCGCCATACCGCGATACTTGCGGTCGACGGCCGCGCCGCCGATGCAGATGATCCTGCTTGCTCCCGGCTCCATGTCCTCGATCCACCCTTCGACCATCCTGCACAGACGGTATGACGAAAGGTTGGCCTTGCCGCAATGGCCGGGGAAATCTTCTGCGTCACGTCAGATTGAGATGGATCAAGGTCGAGGCCCGTCATGACGATAGGATTATCCGGCGGCATGGAGGCAGCGATGGATCTGGGAACGGCGATCAGGCGATGGAAAGCGAACTGGATGCGCGTGCATGAGTTCGAGGCCCTCGACCGGGAGCAGCGGGAGGCCATCGCCCGGGACATCGGAGTGCCGCCGGAAATGCTTCCCATCCTCGCCGCACGGAGCCCCGAGGCAGGGCAGGAGCTTCCGCGCCTCATGAATGCGCTCGCGCTCGATGAGGGTCATATCAGGCACATCCATGCAGCCCTGATGCGCGACATGAGCCTGACCTGCTCGGGATGCACGGCGGCAGTCCGGTGCCGGGACGATCTGTCTCGGGGGCAGGCATCGGCTCAGTATGGCGAGTACTGCCCCAATGCCGAGGCGCTGCAGGAACTTCAGGGCAAGAGAAACTCAAGCTTCTGAAGGTGCCTGGATGGCGGAAGGTCCTGAACCCTTCTCAGAAGGAGTAGCGGTCCGGTCAGGTATTCATTCCATCGATAACATATGTTTATTCTGTCGCTCGGCCACCGCACGAGCGAGAGAGGCGAATCTCTACCAGTACACAAGTTTAAGATATCGTGATGGGCCGCGCTTCGTGCTCAGGGACTAATCCTTAGATCTTTCCGGGAACGGAAAGACGCCCCGGCGAGGCGGCGACCATCCCTGCGAGGGAGGTGACATGTCTGCTGCGTCTGCAGCCGAGCCTCGTGTTGCGTTGGGAAGCTCATCGTCCAGAACCCGTAACCGGATCGCCCTCGCGGCCGCCCTTGCATCCGGCCTGTCCTTCCTCATTGCCGCCTTCGCCGTCTATGGGCATGCCGCCCAGGATCGACACGATTCCATTCAACGCGGCCTGTCCATTTCGGCGGCGGCATCCCGAGGGCTCGAACGGGAGGCCGATGCTCTCGGGAGCGTCGTGAAGGGGCTTGCGGCATCGCCGCTTCTCGCGGCCGACGATCTGGCCCCCTTCCACCGGCAACTCCTAGCTACGCCCCGTCCCGATGGCTCCCGGTTCGTCCTCTGGAACCATGAGCGCGTGCTCCTCAGCTCGGCTATCAGCTACGGGGGGCACCTGCCTCCCATCAACCTGTTCCCGTTAGGCGGTCAGCTCATGCAGCCGACACGGCACGACGGCCTTTCCGTTTCCGAGCGCCTCTATGCGCCGCTGACGAGGGACTGGATCATTGCGCTGAGCCTGCGGCTGGCGAGCGCTGCCCGGGACGGCGAGCGGATCCTGACCCTCGCCGTGCCGGAGGCGTATTTCGGCAAGGTCGTCCGCGAAAGCAACCCGCCTGACGGCTGGATGATGTTCATCCTCGATCGCGACCTGCAGCAGGTGAGATGGGACGGGACGGATCTGCCGCTGGCCTCGTCCCTGCGCCTCCGGCTGGCCGATGCCCTGGCACGGGGTGTCCGGAGCGGGCACTTCGAGGTCGACGGATACAATGGCGGCATGCTCGTCGCCTTCGAGCACTCCATCCGCACCGGCTACACCGTCCTGTCGACGATGCCGGCGGCCCAGATCGGCCAGCCGACCTACCCGACCCAACGATGGCTCTGGTATGCGGGGATGGTCCTGGCCCTGATAGGGACCGCTTCGGCCGGTGTCGCGCTCAGGACAATCGGTTCAACCGATGCCTTGAAATCCGCCGCGGTTTCGACCAGGGCGCGATACCAGGCTCGGCTTTCGCTCATGCAGGAGAGGGAGTTCCTCCAGGCATCCCTCGATGCGCTTTCGGCTCACATCGCGGTTCTCGATGAAGCGGGCGTGATCGTTTCCGTGAATGAGGCATGGAAACGGTTCGCGAAGGACAATGGATATCCCGCCCCGTCTTACGGCCTCGGCATGAACTATCTCGATGTCTGCGCTCGCGCCCGGCTGGCTGACCCGGCCCTCGGCCAGATCCACGACGGTCTTGCCGCCGTCGTTGCAGGGCGAACGCGGGAGTATCGCGATGTGTACCGGTGCGATGGCCCGGACCGGCCGCGCTGGTTCCAGATGCGGGCGACCCGCTTCATTGCAGGGGCGCTGTCCCGCACCATCGTGGCCCACGAGGACATCACCGAGGTCGTCGCCATCAGGGCCGAGATCAACACCCTGTCGGAACGCCTGCTGAATGTTCAGGAGGAGGAACGTGAGAGGATTGCCGTGGAGCTGCACGACTCGACTGCGCAGCATCTCGTGGCCGTCAGCCTCAACCTGATGCAGGTCGGAAGCCTCCGCTTGCCTCCTTCCGGGCGCCGCATCCTCGACGAAATCGACCGTTCGCTGGAAGAGGCCCTGAAGGAGCTGCGGATCTTCACCTACCTGCTTCACCCGCCCAGATTGGAGAACGATGGCCTCGTGAGCACGGTCCAGGATTTCGCCGAGGGTTTTGCGAAGCGGACGGATCTCGAGACGATCCTGCGGTTCGACGAGGCCGCCGACGGGTTGTCCGTCGATCTCCAGCGCGCATTGTTCCGCATCGTTCAGGAGGGCTTGGCGAATGTCCACCGCCATGCCGAGGCGTCCCAGGTTGTCCTCAGCCTGCGCCTGACATCCGATCAGGTGATCCTGTCCGTGGCGGACAACGGGCGCGGGATGCGGAGGGATCGGGCAGAGATGGGGGCGCGGCAGGCCAGCCTCGGTGTCGGCATCCCGGGAATGCGCATCCGCCTCGGCCAATTCGGCGGCAGCCTCCGGATCCGCAGCGGCCGGCGCGGGACCATCATCCGGGCGGCTGCGCCTCGCGTCACGCCGAAAGGCATGGCGATTAGGGCATGAGCGAAAAGCGGGGTAGGGTGGTCATCCGTTCAATGGGGAATCGCCCGGGCTGCTCTCAGGGTTTTCCTGGGTTTCACCGTCGCGCTTTTGGGCTATAAAAATTCAATCTGGGGAGGGCGCAACCGGCCATGACGCGCATCCTGATCGCCGACGACCATGACGTGGTCCGCTCAGGGCTCAATGCCATCCTGAGCAGCCAATCCGGGTGGGAGGTCGTCGCCGAGGCCGCCGACGGTCGCAAGGCCGTCGAGCTGGTCGCCGAGACCAAGCCGGACGTTGCCATTCTCGATTATCAACTCCCTTCTCTCAACGGTGTCGATGCGACGCGGGAGATCCGCGCGATCAGGCCACAGACGGAAGTTCTGATCTTCACCATGCATGAGAGCGAGTTGCTGCTGCGCGAGGCGCTCGAAGCCGGGGCACGCGGCTACC
Source organism: Microvirga mediterraneensis (assembly GCF_013520865.1). Classification (NCBI taxonomy): domain Bacteria; kingdom Pseudomonadati; phylum Pseudomonadota; class Alphaproteobacteria; order Hyphomicrobiales; family Methylobacteriaceae; genus Microvirga; species Microvirga mediterraneensis. Next base: position 3,423,813 of record NZ_JACDXJ010000001.1, on the reverse strand, counting down.
TGCTGAAATCAGATGCCCGGAAGTTTCTCATCGCGGCCGTCGAGTCCCTGTCTCAGCACAAGCCGTTTTTCACGGGACGCATCTCCGAGGCTCTTCTGAACGCTTTCCTGTCGCAGGGGCACGCCACCGAGGGTGCATTGACGGCGCGGGAGCGGGGCGTGGTCCAGCTCATCGCGGAGGGCCGAAGCAACAAGGAGGTGGCCCAGATCCTCGGTCTCAACCTGAAGACCGTGGAAAGCCACAGGGCCTCGGCCATGCGCAAGGTCAACGTCAATTCGACGGCGACACTGGTGCGGTACGCGATCCGCAACAAGCTGGTCGAGCCGTGATGCGATCCTCGCACGACCATTTTCTTCGGTTCATCGTTCCCGATGGGATGTTTGATCCGCCATGTGACCGGGCGGCAGGATTGCCGCCCGGCCGGCCTTGATCAGTCGCCGCTTGCCGTTTCCGACATTTTCGACATGGCATCGTCGATGGTGAAGGAGTTCGGCTTCTGGACCGCAGGGAACTCTTTGAATGTCTCGGCGAACTTCGCCGCTCCGGCCTGAGCTGCGTAGATGAAGTAGGCGTTATGGAACATCCAGTCCCAGTAGGTATTCGACGTGATGGGAGCGAACTCGTAGGGATCGGTCCGCAGGTTGAAGATCTTCGGCAACCGCAGCCTGACGAAGGGCTCGGCCCACACACCCAATGTCCCCTCCATGCGCTGCTCCATGAATACGATCTTCCAATTGTCGTAACGCAAGGCGAGCACGTCGCCGTCGTCGCTGAAATAGAAGAAGAAGTTGCGGGGGCTCTCTTTCGTTTCCCCAGTCAGGTACGGCAGAAGGTTGAAGCCGTCGATGTGGTTCTTGTAGAGCCGTCCTAAGGCCTGATAGCCGGTCTTAAGCTTTTCCACGATGTCCGGAGCACCGGCCATCGCCATGAAGGTCGGCAGCCAATCATGGTGCTGGACGATGCCGTTGGAGATGGATCCGGCCTCGATCCTGCCTGGCCAGCGCACGATCAACGGTATGCGGAAGGCCCCTTCCCAGTTGGTGTTCTTCTCGCTTCGGAACGGGGTCGTGGCGCCGTCCGGCCAGGTGTTCCGGTGCGGTCCGTTGTCGGTCGAGTACATGACGAAGGTATCGTCCGCGATGCCGAGCTCGTCGAGATAGTTCAGGACGTCGCCGACGAGCTTGTCGTGATCCACCATCGTGTCATGGTAGGGCGATTGCCAGCGCCCGGCCTGACCCAGGCTTTCCGCCTTGGTATGCGTGATGAAGTGCATGTGGGTCGTGTTCAGCCAGACGAAGAAAGGTGTGCCGGCATCGTTCTGACGCTTGATGAAATCCTTCGCGGCGGCGGCGAATTCGTCATCGCAGGTTTCCATGCGCTTTCTGTTGAGGGGGCCCGTATCCTCGATCTTCTGCTTTCCGACCCTGCCCCAGCGGGGCATTTCCGTCGGATCGTCCTTGTCGGTCGCCCATGAATGGATCACTCCGCGCGGGCCGAACATATCGCGGAAATGAGGGAAATCCTCCTTCTTGGGATAGTTGTCCATCTCCGGCTCTTCCTCGGCGTTGAGGTGGTAGAGATTGCCGAAGAACTCGTCGAAGCCATGGTTGGTCGGCAGCATGTGGTTCAGGTCGCCGAGGTGGTTTTTGCCGAACTGGCCGGTTGCATAGCCCTGCTCCTTCAGCAGCGCCGCGATGGTGATTGTCTTGTCGTTCATTCCGATCGGAGCGGCCGGAATGCCGACTTTCGACAGGCCGGTGCGATAGACGCTCTGCCCGGTGATGAAGGAGGAGCGTCCCGCCGTGCACGATTGCTCGCCGTAGGAATCGGTGAACATCATTCCTTCCTTGGCGAGGCGGTCGATATTGGGTGTGTGGTAGCCCATCAGACCATGCGAGTAGCAGCTCAAGTTCGAGATGCCGATATCGTCTCCCCAGATCACGAGGATGTTCGGCTTGCGGTCTTTCGGCGACGTGGCCATGACGGTGCTCCTCCTTGTGTAGCTTTGGCGGGATTGGCTGTTTGCCTACCCACGGACGGCGGGCAGGCCGGAACAAGAGGCGTGACGCAACGTTGTAGGCATCTGCTGAACGGCCTCGCATGGCAGCCCTCGATACGATTGGCCGGGACAGGTGAGGCGCGCGAAACGTTTGGGGGTGGAGTTTTATCGGCCTGCCATTCTCTTCTGGTGGCGCTCGGGGCTGCGGTGACATTGATGGCTCCTTGAATGTGCAGGCGTCTCACGGGAACGGACCGGCTCTTCATCAACCGAACGGTCCGACCTGGAAAACCATGCTCACGATGGCCGCGATGCCGATCAGAAGAAGGATCACGGCGGTGATCAGCGTGAGCGACGGCGGAAATTTGCTCTCCGCGCGGATAAGGCCCGCGACCTTCATGGCCGTGCGCTCCTTGCGCAGTCCGAGCATGAACTGGACGTGATAGACGATCCCGATCACCAGCATGGTGATGCCGAGTGCCACGAGGGCGACGCCGAAATTTCGCGCCGGGCGGGCGCCGGTCAGCAATTGCTGCTCCCTGAGCTTCTCGAAGACCTGATAGATCGTGAATCCGAAGCTGATCAACGATAGCGACGTGCGGATCACGGCCATCAATGTTCGGTCGGCGCTCATGCGGGTGCGCTGGAACGACATTCCCGTGCGCCGTGACGACAGTTCGACCGATATCGTGTCTGAGGCGGACTGCGCATCGACGGGAGGCTTTGGCATGACCGGGTCCATGACGCTTCACCTCGTAGGATCGGAGTGCGGGTGGTGGAGGATCCACCAGCGCGCGATCCGGGTAACGATGCCCCTGAAGACGAGATAGGGAACGAAGGCGAGCAGAAGCGCCGTCAGGACCATTTCGCCAGGGAAGAACGTGTTCAGGACCCTGTACTGGTAGATCGCATCCATCCCCAGGCCGAGCAGGAGGATGCGGCCGGTCGACAGGAAGCCTTCACGAAGCCGCTTGTTGCGTCGCGTGGGATCGCTCAGGACCGTCCGGAAATAGGGCAGGCGTCCAAGCCGCGCGTCATTGATTCCATCGTGCAGGGCCGCCAGGAAGGCCATCGTCGGCTGGAGGAGGAACCGGAACGCCATGGGGCCGTTCGGTCGCTCCACGATGTTGTGCCAGATCCGGCGCTCCACATCGACCGATATGCCGTACCACGCGATCCCCAGCACGATCAGCACCGCCATGAGCGCAACCGCGAGCCAGGCTATCAGCCTGGCGCTACGGGATGTCGCCTGAAGTGTCCGGTCTGCCACAAGCCTCTCCTCGTTCCATGCGGTCGAGAGGGCCGGAGCCTGGTCATTGCGCGGCCAGGCTCGGTGCCGCGGGGGGCTTGGTGACGGAGGGTGGGTTCCACCGTCCCGTCAGAGCGTCCGCTTTCGGCGCATAGATCCGCATTGTCAGGTTGAAGGGCCCCTTCGGAGCAGGCAGCCAGTTGGCTTCCCGATCCTTGCCGGGGCTGTCGTTCTGCACATAGAGGGTCAGCGATCCGTCCGGATCGTGCTGGAGAGGCATCCAGCTGCTGAGGGCGAAGCGGTCGAGGGAATTGGCGACCTGGAACCCGTCCTTGTCGTAGAGCGTCACCGACCAGAACGCGTCGGCGGGTGGAAGCGCGTTTGCATCGAAGCGCAGCGTGTACTTGTCCGCCCCGTCGAGCGGCCTGCCGGTTTCGTCGCCGAGGTTGAGCGGATAGATCGCATCCTCGGGCAGGTTCGCCCCCAGGCCGAACTGGGCCACGATGGCGCGCTTGAGATAGTAGTTTCCGTAGACGCCCATCGTGTCCGTGTTCATGGACCAGTGGTTGGCGACGCGGGCGAGCGTCGGGACCTTCCACTCCATGAGGCTTTGGGCGTTCTTCGGGGCCGAGTCGATTTCCTTCTTCACGACGGGATCGAGGCGGGCGGTGTCGAAGTCTTTCCCGGCTTCGAAGCCGATGCGCTTCAGGCGGGCGATCATGGGCTGGTCGGTAGCATGCGGCGGGTGCTGCTTGAGCAGCTGGGCGGCATAGGCGAAGAACTTGTCACCGGCCATCGAGTCGACCTGCACCTTCGGCGGCGTCTTCACGTCGACGGAGGGGTCGATCCTGGCCTCGACGGGCTTCGGCGGCTTGCCCCATTCCGACAGGGGAGTCACCTTGAATCCGGCCTGGATCTTATGGACCGCGTCGTAGTCGGAAGGCCCATCGGTCTTGGTGCGGCCGATGATCCACACGTAAGGCGTTGGGGCCTGGATGCGCGAGAAACCGTCCGGCACGGATCCGGTCCAGCCCGGCGGGGTCAGCAGGAAATTGCCCGCCTGCGTCCCCGTGGTGCGCCATCCCGGCGATGCGAAGACATCGGTCCACATGTCGAGCATGGGCAGGAGGTAGTATCGTCCGCCCGTATCGGGTGCGGAGATCACCATGGGCTCCCGGGTCAGGTCGATCCAGGCGCTGGAATAGAGCGTATCGAAATTGGGCCGCACGACCGAGCGCATCTCCGCCGTCGGAAAGGCCGGCACATTGACGAAGCTGTTCATCGGCCCGCCGATGCCGCTTTCTCCCGGCGGGATGTTCGTGAGCTGCTTGCGTGTCACGTCCATGGTGATGAGAGGATAGAAATAGATGTAGGCCGCGGTGGCGATGGAGCGGGCCTCGTCCTGCGTGATCGTTTGGGCGCGGGCCCCAGGGCCGAAGCCGAATGTCGCCGCGCACAGACCGAGCGCCAGGATCGTACGCGCAGCAAAGTCAGGCCGAGGCAAGCTCATGGTTTCGTCCCTTCTCTGATGATGCACCGAAAGCCGACATGGCTTGTCGATGTGTCGACCGGCTGCGGGTGACGGGCGGCCGGCCGGTAGCGGCGGCAATAGCTCGGGGCGCACAGGTGCGAGCCGCCCTTGAGCACCCGGCGCGGGATGCGGATCTCCGGCTGGCACGGATCGTAGCTGTCGGCTTCGCGGCCGCCGCGCGGGTTCTCGGGGATGCAGCAGGCCTTGGGGGCGTCGGCCGGATGTTTCGGCGTGTAGAAGTCCGAGGTCCATTCCCAGACATTGCCGATCATGTCGTGCAGGCCATAGGCATTGGGCGGAAAGGCCGTGACCGGCGAAGTGCGCTCGTAGCCGTCCTCGCGTTTGTTCTGGAACGGAAACGCGCCCTGCCAGGTATTGGCCATGTGACGGCCGCCCGGCGTGAGCTCGTCGCCCCAGGCGAATTCCGCGCCGTCGAGCCCGCCGCGTGCGGCGTATTCCCATTCGGCCTCGGTCGGCAGGCTCTTGCCCGCCCAGGCGGCGTAGGCCTGCGCATCGGCATAGGCAACATGCACGACCGGATGATCGTCGAGGCCCCTGATGGACGATCCACGCCCGTAGGGTCGACGCCAGTTCGCCCCGAAGGTGAAGGACCACCATTGACTCCAGTCCTCCAGGGAGACCGGGTAATCGGGCGGGCTGAAGACGAGGGAGCCCGCCTTGAGCATCTCCGGCAGCGCGCCGGGATAATCCTTGGGGTCGGGTTTGCGCTCCGCGACGGTGACGTGCCCGGTCGCTTCGACGAAGCGCCGGAACTCCCGATTGGTGACCGGGGTCCGGTCCATCCAGAAATCGTCGACGGTGACGCGGTGGACCGGCGCTTCCTCGGGGTAGTGCCTGTCCGAGCCCATGCGGAACGTGCCGCCGGGGATCCGGACCATGTCCGGTGCCGGGGCATCTCCTCGGGACGAAACCGCTTCGGTCATATCTGGTTCGGCGAAGGTCATGGGTGCATCTTCCTCATGCCGTGCAGCTCGGGATGTTGCTGCTGCCGGACGCTTACTCGGCCGGCGCGGGCGGCGTGACGCCCGTGACCTGGGCCGAGGGCTCCTCGCTGAGCCAGCGATAGAGAATGCCGCCGATTGCGCCGCCGATCAGCGGCGCGACCCAGAACAGCCACAACTGCGCCAGGGCCCAGCCGCCCACGAACAGGGCCGGACCGGTGCTGCGGGCGGGGTTCACCGAGGTGTTGGTGATCGGGATGCCGACGAGGTGGATCAGCGTCAGGCCCAGGCCGATGGCGATGGGCGCGAAGCCGACCGGAGCCTTGCCGTGGGTCGAGCCCATGATGATGAACAGGAACATCATGGTCAGCACGACCTCGGCCACAAAGCCGGAGATCAGGCTGTACTGGCCGGGCGAATGGGCGCCGTAGCCGTTGGCGGCAAAGCCCTTCGCGAGATCGAAGCCGGGCGCCCCGGAGGCGATCAGGTACAGGACGAAGGACGCGATGACGGCGCCGATCACCTGGGACACGATGTAGGGCAGAATATCCTGCCGCGGGAAGCGGCCGCCCGCGGCGAGGCCGACGGTCACGGCCGGGTTCAGGTGGCAACCCGAGATGTGGCCGATGGCATAGGCCATGGTCAGCACGGTGAGGCCGAAGGCGAGGGCGACGCCGAGCAGGCCGATGCCCACCTCGGGAAAGGCGGCCGCGATCACCGCGCTGCCGCAGCCGGCGAAGGTGAGCCAGAACGTGCCGATCGCCTCGGCGACGCATTTGTGGATGTTGTAGCTGTTGTGGAGATCCATGATGTCCTCCTCCATGTCGGCGCGCGGACGTGCCGGGGCCTCCGGGCCGCGCCGACCGTCATGCCGACGTCGCCTCGCGCAGGATGCGATCCCATGCGATTGAGCTTAGGGAGTCGGTTCGAAAGCGGAATTAGGGGAACACCTGAGGGGCGGCCAGGAAAACACCGAAAGCGGATGCTCTTCGGGGTAGGGGCGGGAGCGCTACGGCGTGAGCGTTCCCGAGACGGCCTGTCCGAGGCCTTCCACATGACCCTGGAAGTTCTCGCGCGTCCGTGGATCGACGACCGCGACCGGGGCCGAAACGGCAAGGCCCGCCGCCGTGCCGACGGCGGCCGCGGCTCCCGCCGTCACCTGGATGATCCTGTCGCCGATCCCGACCCGGGCATCCGTCAGGGTCTGGCCTTCGGCGAGTTCCCGGCCGATCATGCGCACGACTTCGGGGCTCTCGGCGAATTTGGAGTGGTTCAAGGGATCGCCGGTCCTGAGCTTGGACAGGTTCAGGACCGTGATGCCCGACTTGTCGAGATCGCTGCGATAGGGCTCCTGCTCCGGGTCGATGGCGCCGAGCCGCACCGCGTCGCCCCAAATGCGTCGGGAGATCGCCAGCGCCCGGTCGTCCTGCGACACGAAGAGGGTGAAGGACGGGCGGGCCTTGCCCATGTCGAGAACCGCCTCGCGGAACAGGTCGACATCCACGTCGGGAGCGGCCAGCAGCACGTTGCGGATCTTCGGCGCCACGCGGCCGTCGCGGATCGCCATCTGGCGCAGCGCCTCCAGGGTCACCCAATTGCCCATGGAATGCGCGAGGATCGAAATCTCCCCGACGGCCGGGTCGCTCGCCAGCGTGCGCAGGGTTTTCTCGAGGGCATTGCGGGAATAGGTGTTGCTCTCCCGGTCGTAGCCATAAGCCAGCACGCTGCCGCGCGACGGCCAGGTGAACAGCACCGGCACCACGGGCGTGCCGGCATCGTGGACGATCTGGGCGAAGCGGAAGACCGCGTCGTCGAAGCGGTTGTTGAAGCCGTGAATGAACACCAGCACGCGCCGCTGCGGCACGGTCCGGACGGTACGGTTGAACCATGCGGTCGCCTGCTGGCGGTCGATGATGTCCGCCTTCAGGGTGACGAAATCCGTGGCGGGATTGCCGGGGGTGCTCTGCGGCCATTGCACCTCGCCGGCCGCGCGGTTGGCCGCCGGCGGGATCGAGACCGTGAACTCGGCGAAGGACAGTTCCGGTCCACGGCCGCCCGAATAGAATTCCTGCGGATCTTTTGCCCTCATGCGGGTCGTGGCGACCAGCATGTCGACCTTGCTCGCACCGGGAACCGTCTCGGCCACCGGAAGCAGAACGCCCTTGGGGCTGGCGCATCCGGCGAGGCAGAGCGCAACGGCGGCGGCCGCGATGCAGGACCTGGTCCTGTTCGTGGCCTTCATGGGGGACGTGTTGCCGCCGCCATCTCGTCCTGTCCGTCGCATTCGGTTCGCGTTCCCCGGCTGTCGTGTCCGGGCAAATCTTCATCAGGTTGTCGTGCTTGTCGAGCGCGAACGAGCAGATTTCGCTTTTTCCGCCAGCAACGGCTTTCTTTCCGCCGTAAGAGGAGGGCGGTCTTCGCCCCCGTGCCCTGCGTGGCATCAGCGATGCGGGGACGGCTGCAGGATGCATCGCCGGAACCGCGACGTTATCCTTGCTCATGCAAGCGGGGATCCGGATCCGCCTATGGAGGCGCAAGGGGCGAGCCGCATCGCATCTCCTTCGGCACCGTCAGCGGATCGGGATCCCGGGTTTCGCTGCGCGGCCGGGATGACAGCCGGGGGAAGCTCTCCGTCATGGCCGCACTTGATGCGGCCATCCGCGCCTTGGCAGCAGTGCAGCTCCGAAGGCGTGGGTGACCGGCACGAGGCCGGTCATGACGCGGCGGGTGTGGTGATCGCTGTCAAAGAGCCAGCCCCGTGGGGCCCGCAGCTTGCGCTGCGAGCCTTTCGGGTTCGAGGGTGGCGCGTCGGGCAGCCCGGCTCGCTCTCTAGGGGTGAATGTGAGAGCCGAACTGCTCGTCACGCACGGTTCTTTTCAGGTGGACCAGCTGGGGAGCCCCCAAGGTCGACCTCCCGCGACCACAGGATTGCGAGGCCTGCGGCGGGACCGTGCCTGCTCTCACTCTTGCGACGCCTCGCGAGCGCGCCCCTCGTCAGAGCAGATCTAGGGCAACGATATAGCCAAGGTTATCCACCCTGTCAAGAACAAAGTAAGAACATAACATCGCCCCGATGACATTCTCCGGCCTCATCCTGAGGAGCGAAGCCTCTCGAGGTCTTGGACCGTGTCCGGGCACGCGGGCGCCTTGCCCTCTGAACGATCCTTCGAGACGGTCGCTCTGCGACCTCCTCAGGATGAGGCTGGAGGAATGTAAGGAAGACGTGGATGGCCGGCACGAGGCCGGCCATGAGACGTCGGTGGGATGAGACCGAGGACGCTTCACACAATCGGGATGGCCGGAACGCTCATAGCCCTTCTCGCGCGGAGCGTAGAACCGATCCGCCCCGCATCAGATGGCGCGGTCGGAGCGGCGGGCCGTCCGGGGGAGGAGATCCTGCCCGTGGCCGGCAGTCACGACGAGGCGTTTCACTTCGCCTCGGAGATAGGCCTGGAGGAAGCGGTCGTAATTCCTGAACGACACGCAGCCGTTGGAGTCTCCGCGCGGGCCCAGCATATAGGTGTGGGCGAGAATGCCGTCGCGGCCGTAGATGGCGCCGCTGCCGCCGACCGGCGTGAGACGCAGGGCGCGCACCCCGTGGAAGAGTGCCTCGCGTTCGGTGATCACGTAGGTGCCGGGCGGCGTCGCGCCCTTCATCCGCACGTTCACGTAGCGCGGATTGTCCATCATATCGCCGAGACCCGAATGCGCCTCCAGCCTCTCGCCATTCGGCATGATGACCACCTGGGCGGTGATGTCGTAGACGGCGGTCCCGCCGCTGCCGGTCCCGGGCGAGGGCACGAAGCGCGATGTCGGGGAAATGCTGCCGGTGCCGTTGTCGAGCGAGGCATAGCTGAGCGCCGCCTCGGGCGGGGTGGCGGGCTTGATGCCGAAGAATTTCTCGATGAAGGAGCGGTTGTCGGCCGGTGGGCTGGCTATGGCTACCGCCCCGGTCACGGTCCTCGGCGTGACCGAAGCCCGTGCCGGTATGCTCGCCGTCTGGGCCGCGGTGACCCTGGGGGGCATCAGGTCGGTCGGGCGCGGCACGGGCAGGGGCACCGGCGCGGGGAGGGGTTGCACGGCTTCCGCCAGCGCAACAACCGGTGCCGTCGGCTCGACGGCAGGAGCGGGTGCCTCAGGTGCAGCCGGCGCAACGGCCACCTGTTGCCGCACCGGAGACGATTTGAAGCCCGATTGCAGCGGGGCATTGCGTGTGAAGTGAAGGGCATCGGCCTTCATAGCCGGTGTGGGGTCGACCAGCGCCGGGTCATAGGCGGGCGCCGTTGCCACCTGCACGGGCGCCGGGGCAGCAATGCTGCTCACCTGTTCCTCGCGAGGCTCGTCGCTCCGATGCTGGAAATCGACGAAATAGGCGAGTGGGCTCATGGAGATCGCCACGAGGACCGCCGTCGGAAAAAGATTGCGCCGCTTCTTGCGAGGGGCGCGGACGCGCGGCGGATAGGACCTGTTCAACATGGCGAACTCTACGCAACAACTCGATCGCGCATGACATGCCTTTTTGATCGCCAGGGGGCCGGAATAGGAGGCCGGAGCGGTCGAGGCCTTCACGCGTGAAGCAACACTTTCACGAGGCTCGATTTAACGACGGCTTGGTTAAATTAAGGATAATCGGACGCGTTGCTTGCGAGTGAAGTCGCAGCGAACGACGAGGCGGGGTGCGCTGGCTCACAGATCGCCGCGGTGGTGCGGGCTATGGTCGGGAAAAGGGGTAGCTTTCTCGACTTTGCAACAGGAGGACCTCGGGATGGGGTTCTATGCACGCCATATCGGCCCACGCCTCGTCAGCTGCCTGTGCGCGATGGACGGCATTGCGGCCGAGCGCGAGAAGGTCGTGCCGCAGGCGATCGGCACGGTGCTGGAAATCGGGATCGGTCCGGGCTTGAACCTGTCGCTCTACGACCCTGCCCGCGTCACGCGCGTGATCGGCGTCGATCCCATCGCAGAGTTTCTCGATCTCGGCCGCGAGCGTCGCCGTCACTCGCCCGTCCCTCTGGACATCATCCAGGCTCCGGCGGAGGCTTTGCCTTTGGCGGACGAGGTCATCGACACGGCGGTGATCACCTATACCCTGTGCTCGGTGGCGGATCCGGCGCAGGCCCTGCGCGAGGTGCGGCGCGTGCTGAAGCCGAATGGGCGCGTGCTGTTCCTCGAACACGGCCTGTCGAGCGATGCGGGCGTGGCCGCCTGGCAGCATCGGCTCAACCCGATCTGGCGCAAGCTCGCCGTGGGGTGCAACCTGACGCGCCCGGTGCAGAAACTGCTCGACGAGGCCGGATTCACCATTCAGCGCATCGAGTCCTATTACCTCGACGGAGCGCCGCGCCCGGTCGGCTTCCTGTGCCAGGGCGTCGCGCAGGTTTGAGCCCGGCGGCTTACTGGGCGGCTTGGCGGGCGATGGCCCGGATGTCGCGGCGGCCGATGCCGAGATCGGCCAGCTCCCGGTCATTGAGGGCTTCGAGCTCGCGGAAGGTCTGGCGGTAGCGGCGCCAGGCGGCGAGGCGGGCGAGAAATATGGATGTGATCATGAAAATGTCTCCTTGAAATGGGGGAAGTCCGGTTGAGGATTACCAATCGAGGTTCGGATGGCGGCGGACCGCCTCGCGCTGCATGCGGCGGGCGTCGGACAGGATGCTGCGGAAGAGGCGGAGAATGCTGACGATGAGCATGGCGGTTTCCTGAATTCGTGGGTTCGGTCTGGGCTTCAGTCGCGGGGCTGGACAGCCACGATGCCGTAGCTCCGGGCGACGCGGGCGATCTCGCGTTCGGCTTTCCGGCGGTTCGTCTCGCCGATGGCTTCCACCACCGCATGGAGCATGCGCAGCACAGGCCCGGTACGCCGCGGGCCGGCGAGGCTCTGGGTGGAAATCGGGGCGCTGATCTGCAAGGTGCTCATGGTGTGGTCCTGGTTCGGCTCGGCCGGTCTTATACTTTCGTCTAGAAATATGGATGGTTTTGTGCGTTGCAAAAAGACGGCTTGAAGGCATGCGTCGCATGCGTCAGTCGCATGTCACAAAGGTAAATGTTCTCTTGCTATGCGCACTCCGCCTGATCGAGCGTCAGATTGCCTGCCGATTGAGCAGCCGGAAGCCGTCGGCGCGCCACTGGCGGGCCGGCCCGCGAACCTTATCGGCAGCGGGCGGTTGATCAGGCGTGGAGGCTGCCGCCCCGCCCGCGTCCGGAACAGAGCGAGGCCGAGGATGACGAGAATTCGCGAAGAACTGGTGAGCCTGATGTGGCGCGGCCAGGACCCGTTCCTGGCCTATCCCGAGCGCCTGTACCGGCAGGACCGTCAGGGCTGGGGCTCGACCCATCCCTACCTGAACGAAGCCGTCGAGGCGTTGAGGCCCTCGGTGGTGGTCGAGGTGGGCGTCTGGAAGGGCGGTTCCGTAATCTCGCTCGCCTCCAGGATGAAGGAGATGGATCATGACGGCGTCGTGATCGCGGTCGATACCTGGCTCGGCGCCTGGGACCATTGGACCAACGACGAGTGGTTCGCGCACCTGAACTTCATCAATGGATTTCCCGCGCTCTATCACACCTTCGCGGCCAATATCGTCGGGGAGGGGCTCGGCGATTACGTGCTCCCGCTTCCGCTCGACTCGGTGAATGCCGCCAATGTCCTGCGGCACTACGACGTGCGTCCGGACGTCGTTCACATCGATGGCGGCCATGACGTTCACGCGGTCACGGCGGACCTGCGCGAATGGTGGCCGATGATCCGGCCGGGAGGCGTTCTCATCGGCGACGATTATCCGCACTGGCCCGGCGTGAAGCAGGCCTTCGATGACTTCTTTGCCGCCGAAGGCAAAGTCCCTTTCGAGTTCGATCCGCCGAAATGCCGGATCTTCAAATAACCGGCTTCGCCTATTGCGACTTGCGCGGATCGTCGGCCGGGTTCACGTAGGCGATGGACCATGGCCCGCGCGTGCTCAGCTGCACCACCGTTTCCTTGCCGATCTGCACATAGTGCTGCATTCCCGGCGCCATGGCGACGACGCCGCCCGTCTTGATGGTTTTCGTCTTCGACGGATCGAATGTGGACCCCATGCCGATATTGAACTCGCCGTTGACGACGGTCACCACCTCTTCGGTCGGATGGGTATGCGCCGGGATCCTGTAATCGGCCGGGAATTTCAGCCTCATCACGAACATGCCGTCCTTCGAGGGATCTCCGTAAAGGAGCGCCATCTGGGCTCCCTTGGGAAGCGAGGGAGGCCCGTCCTTCCAGGTGAGCTCGTCCGGGTTGACCATGACGTGCTGGGATTGCTGTTGCGCGAGGGCGGGTGCGAGGATGAAGAGAAAGGCCGAAGCGCAGGTGGTGGCTCGAAGCGTGAATGACTGCATCGCGATCTCCCGAGAAGGGTGACATGGCGGACGCAAACAACGGCGGTCAGACAAGATCGTCTGCCGCAGGATCGAGGCTCTGCCTCTCACGGTGAATTGTCAAGCAAATGCCTGAGATCGAAGCCTAAACCTCGATCAGCGCCTTGATGACGCCGGCTTCGGGCGCCGACCATCTGGGGATGAGGTCCGGTGCGTCGTCGATGCTGCCATGGTGGCTTGCCAGCGCGGCCGTCGGCACGCCGCCGCCGCGCATGACGTCGAGCACGGTCTCGAAATCCTGCCGCGTGGCATTGCGGCTCCCGAGCAGCGACGTCTCCCGCTTGTGGAACTCCGGATCGTTGAACGTGATGTCGGCGCGCACGATGGACAGGAGAACGTAGGTGCCGCCGTGGCCGACATAGGAAAAGCCCTTCATCATCGCTTTGGGGCTTCCCGTCGCGTCGATGACGATGTCGAAGAAGTCGCCGTCGGTGGCGGCCTTGAGACGGTCGTCGATGTCGGCCGAAACCTCGAAGACATGATCGACGCCGATCTTGTCGCGGCAGAAGGCGAGCCGCCCGGCATTCATGTCGAGGACGGACACGTGAGCGCCGCGCACCTTCGCGAAGATCGCCGCCGCGATCCCGATCGGCCCCGCTCCCACCACGGCGACGCGGCTCGACGCGCTGGCGCCGGAGCGCCCCACGCCGTGCGCGCCGATCGCCAGGAACTCGACCATCGCGGCCTCGTCCAGGCTCAGGCCGGATGCCGGGACCACGTTGCGCTCCGGCACGGCGATGACCTCGCAGGCCCCGCCGTCCCGGTGGACCCCGAGAACCTGGAGGTGCTGGCAGCAATTGGTCTTCCCCTTCCGGCAGGCGCGGCAGGTGCCGCACCAGAGATAGGGCTCGATGCAGACGATGTCGCCGCTCCTGAGCGCGCTGCCGCTCGGTGCCTCGACAACCTCGCCTGCGAGCTCGTGGCCGATCACGCGCGGGTATTCGAGATAAGGCTGGTTGCCGTGGAAGATGTGATAATCGGTGCCGCAGATCCCGACGCGCCGGATGCGCACCAGCACCTCGTCGGGACCGGCGCGCGGAACATCCCGCTGGATCACGCTCAGGCGACCGGGCTCATCGCATCGCAGGGCTTTCATCGGCGTCTCTCCCAACGGATTGATTGACTCTATCAGGGAGCCTAGCGGCCCCATGCCAAAAAGTGGACCCGGTTTTTCCGTTAACGACCATGCGTTAAACACGGATCACGATTCACATGGGGCGCGTGGCTGATCGGATATGTCCACCTGGCGAGACGAGAGGAACCAGAAGGCGCGCGCCCGGCTCGAGAAGCGTCTCTCCGCGCTCTTTCCAGGCTGCGTCCTGTCCCATGCGCTTCGGCAACCCTTGATCCCGCCGACCCAGCGTCGCGCGGTGGAATCCTACTGGCGGCACCGCCCGCTCCTGGCCGACCGGCTGGCGCGGGCGCTCGCGGCCCGGAGCGGACAGCCCGCGGGATGGCAGTGGCGGCTCGGCTCCGGCAAGGAGACCGGGCTTCCCGCGTCCTTCCGCGTCCCGCCCGCTCCCTACCGGGAGGCAGCCTTCGCCCGTGGGCCGGGGCATTGCTGCGTCTGCGGACAGCCCGTCTACAGGCTCGGATGGCATTGCGACCTCTGGGACGACGGCAAGCCGAACAGGAACGCCACGTGGCATGCGGCCTGCGTGGTGGCGTGGCAGTTCTGGACCGCGCCGCCCGATCACCTGCGGATTCTGAAGCTGCGCCAACAGCGGAAGTGCGCAACCACGGGGCGCCGCCTTCTCAAGACCGCCGAGGTGGACCACCGCGTTCCGCTCTTCGCCGTCTGGGCGGAGCACCGCGCGCGGCCCTGGTCCGAGCTGCTCGCGTTCTGGGGCGCTCCCAATCTCCAGGTGATCAACAAGACCGCGCACTTGGAGAAATGCGCCGGGGAGGCCGCCGACCGGGCCAGGCGGCGGATTCTCGACCCCGGCATGCCACAGGAAGAAGAATTCGCCGTGCCCCTTGCGGACCGGAATCCGATCCCCATATCAGGCTGACCCAGCGGACATTGTTGTGGACTTCGACAGCGGCGGGCGTCACCGCCAGCATCGATGAGACCGTGCCAGGACGGATGTACTCCGGCATGGTCTGTTCCTGTGCTTGCCTGACGATGCAGGCGCCCGTCTGGACCCCATCGGCCCAGGCCCGTAGTGCGCGAGGCAGAGATGCGAAGGCATCCTGTCCGTTCGCCCCGGAGCCTGGGCCTTTCCATGTCTGGGCCGCTGGTTGACCTTGGGTGACAGCCGGCACCGGCGGCGCAATACTGCCTCACGATCAATGTCGTGGAGCATCAGTCCGATCATGTCTTCCCTGAAACCGATCCGATCCGTTCTCGTCACAGGCGCGGGAGGCAATCTCGGCCGGAAGCTGATCGCTCACCTGCTGGAGCGGGATTGGTGCGAGCGCGTTGTCGCGCTCGACCGCGCGGTGCCGCAGGCGGCCGGCGCGTCTGATCGCGTGGAATGGGTTGCGGGCAATCTCACGGATCCGTCCGACGTCGGGTGGCACACGGCCTTGGCCGGAATCGACGGCGCGGTGCATTTCGCCGCCCAGAACCCCTATCCCGACGCGCCGTGGCGCGATGCCTGCGCGTCCTTCGACATGACGCTCGCCCTTCTGGCGGCCGCCGGCCGGGCAGGGGTGCCGCGGATCGTGTTCGCCTCCTCCAACCACGTGATGGGGCAATACAAGGACGCGCCCCTGGCCGATACCTTGACGCCCGGTTCTCTGACGACATCCCTTCCGCCGGGGCCGGGAACGCGCTGGTTCAACGGCCGGGAGACGATCCAGGGCTTCGCCTATGCGGCGTCCAAGCTGATGGGCGAGCGCGCCTGCCTGGCCGAGGCCCATCGGTCGAAGGGCGCGCTGAAAGCCGTGTGCGTCCGGATCGGCTGGTGCCAGCCGGGCAAGAACAGGCCGGAGACGATCAACACGTCGGGGCTGCCCGGCGAGGAGACGAGCCCCGGCCCGGATACGGAGCGGGACCTCGCGTGGTTCCGCAACATGTGGCTCTCGAACCGCGATTTCGCGGCCGTGATCGAGCGGGCGCTTCTCGCAGATGCGAAAGCTTGGCCGCAGCCCGGCATCGTCGTCAACGGCATGTCGAGGAACCGGGGCATGGCCTGGGACATCGAGAGCACGCGCCGGCTCATCGGCTACGAGCCGCAGGACGACATCTGGGATCATGTCGGCTGAGGTCGCGAGCAGGGCTCCTCTGTCATCCTCGGTGCACGAAGGGCGGGAAGGGGATCCATAGCGTTGCGCCTGATCGTGGATTCCCTTCCCCTCCGATGGCCTTGCCATCTCCGGCCGGGAATGACAACGAGGGCGCTTCATGCAATCCTTGCTGTCGCGTGAACGTCCCCAACCTTTGGGAGCATGCCAGCCCTACGCACGCGGCATTTGCGGCGCCTGTCGAGGCCGCGCTATCCAGTATCATGGCCCTGCGTGATTTCTCCCTGATGATTCTGGTCTGTCTCCTGTGGGCAGCCCATACGGTGGTGAGCAAGATCGTCGTTTCCGACATGGCGATCCCTCCCTTGTTCTACGCGGCCATTCGCTATGGCATCGTCGCCTTGCTGGCGCTGCCCTGGCTCCTGCCCATGCCCAAGCCGACATGGCGCATCCTCCTGGTGGGCTTTCTCATGGGGGGAGGCGGCTTCGCCCTCTTCTTTCTCGGCATCCGGACCGCCAGTCCGTCGAGCGCCGCCATCGTCGGGCAGCTCGGCCTGCCGATCACGACCCTCCTGTCGGTCGCGATGCTGGGAGAGAAAGTCTATTGGCGACGAGGGCTGGGCATCGCGTTGACATTCATCGGCGGCGTTCTGGTGATGTGGGATCCCGCCGGCGGCTTTCCCATTTCGGGCGGCCTTGCCCTCATTCTCGGCTCTGCGGCGGCAGGTTCGCTGGCGGCCGTGATGATGAAGCAGATGGAGGGCGTGAAGCCGCTGCGGTTCCAGGCCTGGATCGGCCTCGCCTCCGTGCTGCCGCTGGCCTTCCTGACGGCTGGTCTCGAAACCAACCAGATCCCGCGTGCCGTGGAAGCCGGTTGGCCTTTCCTGGCGGCTCTGCTGTTCTCAGCCCTGATCGTGTCCCTGATCGCCCACACCATCTATTACGGGCTCATCGGGAAATATCCTGCCAACCTGATCGCGCCGCTGACGATCATGAACCCGCTCATGACCGTGGCGCTCGGGCTGCTCATCACGGGGGATCACTTCGACCTGCGCATGGCGGCCGGGACGGGAATCGCGCTCTGCGGAGTCCTGATCATCACCTTGCGACGCAACCACGTCATGCCGCTGGCCGCGCTGGTGTGGGACCGCCAGCGATAGAGCTTGCTTTGCTCAATCCAGGGATGCTTCGATCCCTAAGCCGCGCGCCTTCGCCTCGCGCAGGCAATGGCTCGCGCAGGCGAGATCCTGCGCGGCGACGCCGAGCGAGCGGTAGAGCGTGATCTCGTCCTTGGCCGTTCGGCCGGCGGCATTCCCCGCCAGAACCTCGCCGATCTCGGCCCGCACGTGCTCGCGCCCGATGCGGCCGCTCTCGATGGCGCCGATGACCTCGCCGGCCTGGGCGAAGGTGGACGGGCGGTAATCGACGTAGAGCTTTGAGCGGACTACCGTTTCCTCGTCGATCTCACGCTTCGACGGAATCGAGGCTCCCACCACGTTGAGATGGGTACCCGGCGCGATCCACTCGCCCATCAGGACCGGCTCGGCCGAGGACGTGACCGTGCAGACGAGGTCGGCTCCCTCGACGGCGGAGCGGACATCGTCGAAGACACGGACGGCGAGGGCCGGATAATGCTCGGCCGCATGGGCCGCGAAGGCTTCCGCCTTCTCGCGCCGGCGCCCGGCCACTCGCAGCTCCCGGAGCGTCGGGCGCACCCGGAGCATGGCTTCGAGATGCTGCTCGGCCTGTTCTCCCGCGCCGATCATCGCGAGCGTCGCGCAGTCGGGCCGCGCCAGCGCCCGGGTCGCCACCGCGCTGGCGGCGGCCGTGCGGATGGCGGTCAGAAGGCCGGCATTCATCATGGCGACAGCCGAGCCGTGTTCAGGCTCGAACAGCACGACCGCGCCCTGGTGGGAGGAATATCCCGCGTCGGGATTGCCGGGAAACAGGCTCACCAGCTTCACGCCGAAGCAAGCATCGATCCGGCCGTTGCCCGGCATGAGCGCGCCCGGCATCACGCCCATCTTGTTGGGGGCGCCGACATCGATGGCCGAGCGCAGCGGCAGGTTGGCGGCACCCTCGGAGACCGCGATCATCGCCTTCTCGACGATCTCGATGGCCTCGCTCATCGGCAGGAGCGAACGGATTTCCTTGTCGGAGAGGACGATCATGGCGCGCGGTTCCCCTTTGCTCCGGCCCTCGCGATAGGGGCGGGCCGGGTTGCTCTTCGAGCAGAGATACGGGAGACCGCGTCGCACGATCCAGGGAAAGTGTCCACCCCGCCCCACGCGGCAAGCAAACGGCGGCTTTATGTGACTTTCGTCTCAGAGCGCGCCGCCTATCCGGGATAGCATCGGTGCAGATCAGGAGGCTGGCATGTGGGTCATCTCGCATATCGTTTTCGTCTATCTGCACTTCGTCCCCGGCGGAAACGGCGGCTGGACGGACGGAGACGATTATCCCCGGTTCTCGACCGACGAGCGCTGTGCCGTCGCTATTCCGATCGAAGGATATTGGCGCCGCGTGAGCTAGAGCATCCTGCGCGAAAGCGGATAACGATTTTGCGTGTACGGATCTGTACGACTTCGAAAAACCGGGCGTGAATCCGACTTCACGTCCGGTTTATTGCGCAGGCTCGACAAGGCATGGGTGACAATGGCTCCGACGTCTCTTGTCCGGCTCGGCGAATGACAGGGGGGATATCAAGCAGGACCTGATCCATCAGGTCCTGTTTGTTCGCGACAGGTCACGACGTCTTAACCATTGCGTCTCGGCAAAAGTCCCGCTTTGACCTCGGAAGCCGTGACGGCTTTGCGGAACACGGCTTCACGGAGATAGATCGAGTCGAAGACGGTCTTGCAATCGCTCTTTCGGACGAACACGAACGACTTCCGGTTCTGTTTCATGAGATGCTCTCCAATCAAGGCTGCCATCGTTGTATGCCAAGAGGCTTCCAAGGACTGTGGCGACCGTCACAGTTCAGGCATCGCCGGAACCGGACCGAGAGGCTGAAAGAGGATCCCTTTGCATCGTGCGGATCGGATCATCCGCACGATGCGCCGGTCCTCGCGCCATGCCCTACCGGCGATGATCGCGCACGACCGGGGGCGAGCGGTGATCCCGCACGATCGGGCCGCCGGACGTGCTGGTGACGATCACGCCGCCGGGAGCGGAGCCGTATGGGCCTCGATGGTCCCGCACCACAGGCGCGGGCCGATCCCACAGGTCGCCGGGGCGTGTCGTGACCCGGGAGTCGCAGGCTTCGACGCTCGTCGCACCGTATCCGATCATGAGGATGAGGGATGCTGCGGCGCCGAGCCGGGTTCGATGGGTCTTCGTCATGGTCTTTCTCCTCTGAGACGTGTTTCGCACCCTTCGACGCTACACCGAGCGACAACCCGCCGATGTGGGCTTGGTCACAGAGACCGGGCCGAACGGAGCGATGCTGCCAAAAGAAAAGCGCCCGATCGCTGATCCAGGCGCTGAGTTGACAGGGAGGAAGGCTCTCAAATTACCGTAAGCGCCTCCACGGATCTGTGCGCCGCGTCACATCGGGTTTGTGTGATGTCCGTCACGGAACGACGGCGTGCATTCGGTCATGATGGGCTCAATCGAAGGAGCTCACGATGACACTCACCATTCTTGATCCCCGATCCGGTCAGCAGGTGACCATTTCAGTCCCCGACAGGCCGAATGGCGCCGTCAGGGTCTGAAAACCATGGTTCGAGAGCCGTGGTCCGGATGCGGATCACGGCGTGATGCGAGAGACCCATGAATCCCTATCAGCATTATCGAGAGAAGGCCGCCAGGGCGGAGCGTCTTGCCGACGACCCGTTCCAGCGGGCGGACATGCGCGCGGAACTGCGTTCGATCGCGCGTCGATGGCGGCATATGGCCGAGCAGGCCGATTGGCTCGTCCGCTCGTCGCGCTTCATCAAGGCTTGAGGTTGCGCCCGGCCGCTGAACTGTCGTTGCGCCAGGGACCGGAGAGGGTGGGCTTGCTGGGGCAGGGTCTCGAACAACCCTGCGCCCCTTCGTCAATGGATCGTCGGCATGACGGCGGAGAACGGGATCAGCAGCATCTCCTCGTCCTCCTCGTCGCTCACATAGACGTGCCAATCGGAAAAGTCGCGTGTGCCGTAGGCCTGCTCGACGAGCATCTTCGCCAGGGTGAGGGCCCGGTCGCGGGCCTCGATCAGATCGATAACCTCTGCCCCGTCACGGTCGATCAGGATCTCGCCGGGACCCGCACAGTGAAAGTACAGGTAGAACATGTGAACCTCCATCTCGATGGCTTCACTCTCGCATGGAGCTTCCCGGGCTTCTGTGCGCACGATCACGGTTTCCCGGCTCACCCGGTGACAAGGTCGGCTTCACATGGAGGCCGATCATGTCCCGTCGCATCCTGTGTGTCCTTGCTCTCCTGTTCGTGGCCGACGCCATCGCCGTGAACGGCCGCGCGCCGCGGCCCATCGTGCTGTCCGGCAAGGAGACGCTCGACGTGACCCGCCAGTCCCGCCTGCAGGTCTTGCCCGTCGTCTGAGGGCTTCGGCTTCCGTGATCAATGTCACGGAAGGGCATTCCCGCTTCGGCCATCATGGAATGGAAATCAGGAGGTCGTCATGGTTCTCATCGTTCTGGACAGGTTGACCGATCAGCCGTTGATCGTCTCCGTTCCGGTCCGGCCTGCCGTTCGCAAGGCAGAGCCCGCCGTCATCATTCACCCGCGTCAGTTCGGCGGCAGGAGGCAGTGATGAAACGCCCTAAGCTCTCCGCCATGCGGCGCGCGCGGCGCTGGGTTCTCCAGGGGTTGACGGGGGCCAGGCAGTAAGCCGGACGTCGAACTCCCCCGATGCGCGGGTCAGCCAGGATAGGCTCGAATTCCTCGGCCGGTAAGAAAATGCCATCGCGTCGGAAAATTACCGGTTCCGGTGGGGCTCCCCGGGCAGAACCGCAACCTGTCCGATTGAGACAATTTCCATTTCCTATATAATTGCCCGGCTTTCGGCTGGGGCGGAACAGTCGTGGGAGACGCGATGGTGCGTCCCGGTGGCGAACAGATCCAGAGGGACCTGCCGTTTGTCTCGGCGCTCTCCGTCAATTCCTTTTTCTCCGCGCTGGGGCCGGATGCGATCGCGCAGATCGCCGCCCTGTGCACATCCCGGAAGATGCTGGATGGGGAAACGTTGTTTCTCAAAGGCGATCCGGGCGACGCCCTCTATGGCGTCAGGCGGGGCCAGATCGTCATCACGACGACGACCGATACGGGCCGCCAGTTCACGCTCAACATCCTCGGGCCCGGAGACGTTTTCGGCGAGATCGCCCTGCTGGACGGACATCCGAGGAGCGCCGATGCCGTCGCCTCGGGCCAGGTCGAGCTGTTCGTGATCCGGCGAAGCGACTTCCAGGATCTGCTCAAGATGCAGCCGGACATCACGACCAGGATCGTCGAGCTGCTCTGCGAGCGCCTCCGCTTCTCGAGCGAGCGACTGGAAGAGGCGTCTCTCCTGTCTCTCAAGACCCGTCTGGCGCGCCGCCTGCTGAAGCTCGCCGAGGATTTCGGCGAGGACATCGAGATCACGCAGGAGGAGCTGAGCGTGCTCGTCGGCGCGGGCCGGGAGACGGTCAACCGGCAGCTGCAGAAATGGCGCAAGAGCGGGGTCGTCGATCTCGGGCGGGCCCGCGTCAGGATCGTCGACCTCGCTCGCCTGCAGCAGGAAGCCGCCGACCGCGACGGCGGAGCCGATTGACGGCGAAGTTTATTGCCCGGACGAGGCCGTGAGCGATGTGCCGGCCGGTTCGAGCGTCAGGTAAACCCAACCCGTCGCCTCGGCGCTTTCGCGCTTGATATACCGGTAGTGCGTCCGGGACCATTCCAGCATGTCGTCCGTCTTGTTGTCGAGGATGAGATCGCCCCGATCCGTGCGGACGGTCAGGACCGCGTGACCCTCGCCGTTCTCGTCGAGCACGACCGTCATGCGCAGGGCCCGGCGCGGCAGCCCGGCCTCGACGAGCCTCTTGCGCTTGAGCAACTGGTAATCCTCGCAATCGCCCATGCCGTCGGTCGGATAACTCCACAGGTCCACGACGCCCCAATGGTCCTGGTCGGTCACCGGGATCACGGAATGGTTGACCGACGCGTTCACGGAGGAGAGGAGGGCGGAGAGTGTCTCCGTCAAAGGGATCGTCTCCGGCTGCCGGAGGTCGATCGTGCATTCGTCCGGGTTTCGATTACAGAACTCGACCCAGCCCGGGAGGGGCGGAGCTTCGTCGTGCCGGAAGAGATACGGACCGGCATTCACGGAGCCCATCGCCGACAGGAGCGAGGCCACTACGATCCACATCCGCTTTCCCATTGCTCGCTCCCACAGGTCTGAGCTGCTCATGGGATTCAGACTGGGCTTTTTCGGCCCCTCCTTCTGTGTACGTGGTCACAAAGTTCGGCAGCGCTCCGCCTTGGGATCTCACCGGCGCCTAAAGATACCTGCCCTGGATGTCGATGGAGGATTGGAGGCCGACCTTGGGGAAGTCATCGAGCAACCACGCGTCCGCCCGCCTGCGGCCGATGGCATGGAGGTCGCTCAGGAACGCCCAGTCGGCATTCAGCTTCGAGGCGGCACCGAGGTGCTGCATGACGTCGTCGGCTTCGATGGCATGCAGGCGGACCTGCCTGATATCGGGCGTGGGAGCGCGCCCTTCCTCGACGAGCCTGTTCAGGAATTCCACCGCGCGCACTTCCCTCATCAGGGACGAGTTGAAGCTGATCTCGTTGATGCGGTTGAGAATGTCGGCGGCCGTCTTCGGCACGTCGGGACGGCTGATCGGGTTGATGTGGACCACCACGATATCGGGCTGCTCGCAGCGATAGATGAGCGGGAAGAGGGCAGGGTTTCCCATGTAGCCGCCGTCCCAATAATGCTCGCCGTCGATTTCGACCGCTTGGAAGATGAACGGCAGGCAGGCCGACGCGAGGACGACATCGGCGCTCATCTCGTGGTTCTCGAAGACCCTGATCTTTCCGGAGCGGACATTGGTCGCGGAGAGAAACAGTTTGACCTGGGGAGAGCCGCGCAGCAGCTCGAAATCGACCGACCGTTCGAGCAGGTCGCGAAGCGGGTTGTAGTTGAGCGGGTTGAGCTCGTAGGGCGAGGCCACCTGCGTCAGCATGTGAAAGGCGAGGAAAGCCGGGGAGGTCTCCAGGCGATGGTTCCCGGTGAGACGATCGAAGAAGGAGGGCTGGACCGGGCTGAGGCACGCGATGCGTGAGATCTGCTGCCAGAATTCCCTCAAGGACCGACGGGCGCCCGCGCGTCCGCCCGTGGCGAGCCCGTGGGCGCACACGACGGCGTTCATCGCTCCCGCGCTCGTGGCGCTGATCCCCTCGAAGGCGATGCCATCCTCTTCCAGCAGGCGGTCGAGCACGCCCCAGGCGAAGGCTCCGTGCGCGCCGCCCCCTTGGAGCGCCAGATTGACCCGCTTCACGCCTTGTCGCCGCGCGGAGCGGTTTCGGCGCGAAGAGCCGTGGTCAGCCCTGTCCATGCTCGCCTCTCGCCATCGCGAAGACCCAGCGCTCCGTTCTGGGAATCTTATATGGCTTCGGTTGTCGGTGGCGAGGGGGCGAACTGGGTATGAAGCGCCGAAACCGGCCCCGCGTCGGCGGAGCCGGCCCCGTCTTATGTCCTGCGGCCACTCATTGGCCGGTCAAGATGCCGCGTCCTCATTCGCGGAAGGCAACCGCAAGCCGGTCGGTCAGCGGCTGCGTCAGGTAGGTGATGATGCGCCGCGCGTCGCCACGGATCAGGACCTCCGCCGGGAGCCCGGGCGTGAGCTCCTTTCCCTCCAGCTTGCTCCGCTCTCCCGGGACGATCGCGATCTTGACGGTGAAATAGGCCTGTCCGGATTGACTGCTGACCACCTGGTCCGGTGAGACGTTCGTCACCCAACCCTCGAGTTCCAGCGGCGTCGGCAGCTTGAAGGCGCTGATGCGGATGCTCGCCCGTTGGTCGACATGAACCTGCTCCACCTCGTCGGGCCGGATCTTCGCATTCACGATCAGCGGTTCGTCGTTCGGGATGATCGACATGAGTTTCTGGCCCGGACCGACGATGCCGCCGATCGTGTGGACCGCGAGCTCGTGGACCAGCCCCGTCCGCGGCGCCCGGATGTCGAGCCGCTGGAGGCGGTCCCGCGCGGCGGCGAGCTGTTCTTCCGTCTCCGCGAGACCGGCCGTGACAGCCTGGAGCTGCTTCAGAACCTCGGATCGCGCATTCCGGGTCAGCTCGGCGATCTTGAACTCGATCTCCGTGAGCTGGGAGTGTGCGCCTGCGACTTTGGCCTCCATATCGCCCATCTCGCCCTTCAGGCGGCTGACCTCGCGCTCGGTCTGGCGCAGCACCGGGCGCCGGATCAGTCCCTTGCTGTCGAGCATCCGCTGGTCGGCGAGCTCCGCCGTCACCTGGGCGAGTTCTTCCTTGAGCGCCTTGTATCGTTCGTTGAACCCGTCGATCTGCCGTTCGACCTGAATCTTGCGCTCCTGCTGCTGCGAGAGCTGGTTCTGCCGCGTGAAGCGCCGCTCGTTCATCAGGCTCTCCTCGGAGGCGAAAGCCGCCCGCAGGGCGCTCTCCATCTGCCTGGACGAGAACGGGCTTTCGGTGCGCGTGATCGTCGTACGATCCAGGTTCTCGGCCTCGAGGCGGGCCTTCTGGGCCGTCAGGTCGATCAGCTTGCGCTCGAGGATGCTCGCATCCGCCGTGACCTTCGCGGCATCGAGACGGACGAGGACCTGCCCCTCCTGCACGAGGTCGCCGTCCTTGACCAGGATGGCCCCGATGACGCCGCCTTCCAGGTGCTGAACGGCCTGGGCGCTCGACTGCACCGCGAAGGTGCCTCCCGTCACCACCGCGCTGTCGACCTTGGCGGCGACCGACCAGCCCCCGATCCCGAAGAACACGATGAACGAACTCAGGACGAACCAGCGCATCAGCCGGCGCATGGAGGATGAATTGGCGGCGAGGTCGTCTTCGAACTCGGTCATGGCGGGCTCCGCTGTCTAGGCTTCGGCGCTGCGGGCGACCGGCCGATCCGGTTGGTCGCAGGGGCCGGACGTTCGCTCCGGCCTCAGAGTCGCATGGCGCTCTCGCTCGCGCTGTGACCCAGGCCACAGTTTCAGGTCGGAACGTTTCTAGCTCACATGGCCATTGGCTCGCTGCGCGCGGGTGGCGTCCAGGTTGGTGACCGTCGCGGCGGCAGGCGCATCGGGTTCCGTCTGCGGGATCGGCGCCGGCGCGGCCTGGGCTGCGCCGGATTGTACGCCGGGGGCCGGAGAGGGCTTGTGCGGCTGGCCGATGCGCGGGAACAGGGCGGCGAGCACCTGCTCCTTCGGGCCGAACATCTCGGCGCGGCCGCCGCGCACCGACAGGATCTTGTTGGCAGCGAAGATGGCGCTTGGGCGATGCGCCACGATGACCACGATCTTTCCCGCCTGACGCATATGCTGAATGGCATCGTTCAGCGATTGCTCGCCGAGCGGATCGAGGTTCGAGTTGGGCTCGTCGAGCACCACCAGGAACGGGTTTCCGAACAGGGCGCGGGCGAGGCCGATGCGCTGGCGCTGGCCGCCGGACAGGGTGGCGCCGCCTTCTCCGACCGGCGTGTCGTAGCCCATGGGGAAGGCAAGGATCATGTCGTGCACACCCGCCATCCGGGCGGCCTCGATTACCTGTTCGGAGGTCGCATCCTTGCGGAAGCGCGCGATGTTCTCGGCGATCGTTCCATCGAACAGCTCGATGCTCTGGGGAAGATGCCCGATGGCGTCCGCGAGGGCGTCCGGCGAATACTGGCTGATCAGGGCATTGTCGAAGCGCACCTCGCCCCGGGCGGTCGGCCATGCGCCGACCAAAGCCCGCACGAGGGTGGACTTGCCGCAGCCGCTCGGCCCGATGATCCCGAGGGCATCGCCCGCCTCGATCTCGAACGACACGCCGGAGACGGTCGCGACGGCTGCGCCGGGCGGAACGATGGCGATGTCGCGCACCGAGAGCGCGTGGCGCGGACGCGGCATGCCGTGCTGCTGCTGCGCGGCCTTGGGAAGCTTGGCGGTGAGCGTCCTCAGGCGGCGGAGGGCCTGCCAGGCAGCCGATGTGCTGCGCCAGTTGCCGATGACCTGATCGATCGGCGCGAGGGCGCGTGCGAGGATGACCGAGCTTGCGATCATGGCGCCGGGCGACATCTGCGCTTCGATGACCAGATAGGCCCCGAGGGCGAGCATGGCCGATTGCAGGACATGGCGGACCGTCTTGGAGATCGCGCCGAAGACGCTGGCGTGGTCCGCGAGATCGCGGGCGTGCGAGATCGAGTTCACGTATCCGCTGCCCCAGCGCTTGCAGAGATCGTCCCCCATGCTCATGGCGGCGGCTGCCTCGGAGTTGCGCCTTGCATCCAGGAGAAGGGTCATGGTCGCCGCATGCGCCTGCGTGGCAACCTTGACCGTGCCCTTGGTCGCCCATTCGTTGACGAGGCTGAGGAGCACGAGAAAAAGGGCGCCGCCCGCGGCGGCCAGGAACAGGATCGGGTTCACGATCAGCAGGATCGCGAAATAGATCGGCATCCAGGGCAGATCGAGGAGGGCGACCGGGCCGGGACCCATCAGGTAGTTGCGGATAGCCGCCAGGTCCTGAAGCGGGTCATGATTGCGCGCATGCGGTCCGAAATGGAGCGGCAATTTCAGGGTCGCCTCGAAGAGGGTCGGAGCCAGCCGGTGATCGAACGTGATGCCGACCCGGGCCATGAGCTTGCCGCGAAGCCCTTCCAGCAGGCCGTAGAAGCCGTAGAGCAGGAGGGCCAGCAGGGTGAGCGCCGCCAGGGTGGGAAGGCTCTTGCTCGACAGGACCTTGTTGTAGACCAGCATCATGAACATGGGGCCGGTGAGCATCAGGATGTTGCCAAGGCAGCTGATGGCGCTGATGCCGATCAGCGGCCTCTTCAGGGTACGAAGAGCGGTACGAAGCTGAACTTCGGCGCTGGTCTTCATTCCGTTTCTCATCGTGGGCGCCTTTGCTGCGTGCCGTCCTCGCGCGGGGAAAACCTGCGGCCTGCGAGGCGACGGCCTTTCCGTGTCTGGGCATGATCATGAGGGAGCCGGAGGCTGGGCGCTGTGACATGCTTCACAATCGTCCGATCCAATGGCGGCCTCGCCTGCGGGCAGGCGACCGCGACGGCGGGATCGGCGCAGGCGTGCCGACGAGAAAAAGCGCCACCAGCCTTCGGCCGGTGGCGCCCTGAGCGACAGGGTGGTTAGTAGTAGATGGGGAAGTGATCGTACGAGGACTGGTCGTTGAGCTGATGGGCGTCCTGGTTCGTCATCGCGAAGGCATCGCCGCCGCTGCCGAACAACCCAGCCCCGCCATGCGCATCGGTGGAGGCCGCCTGCGTGATCGGGCTGGCGTTGACGTTGAGGTCAGGGCTCCCCCAGCCGAAATGGTCCGAAGAATTCATGGACTGGTAGTTGAGGCTCTCGGCGCTCTGGTTCGTCACCGCGGTCGCATCGCCGCCGTGACCGCCGAGACCGGCGCCGCCCTCGGCAACGGTGGAGGCAACCTGGGTGATCGGGCTGGCATTAACGTTGAGAGACATGGGCTGTCCTATCTATGCTGAGTGTTGCGTTCAGTACCGCCTGAGATCTGATCTCCGTTGGCGATGATGAGACTTTGAACGACCTTGCCGGATGGAGCTGTGAACCGTTTCACACCCGCGAATTTTTTGAGTGGGAGCGAAGAAAAATCTGATCTGCCCGTGCGCGCGTCGGCGTGCTCGAAAAGAGAAAGGGTCCCGAACGGGACCCTTCGAATACGCCAGGAGGCCGGTCGTTGCGTTCTTGCGCTCTTCAACCGAAGACCGGGTCATGGGGGATGACGGTCAGTTGGTCCGTCGAAGCCGATTGCAGGCCGATGGCATTGACGTCGCCTCCCACATCGATGGAACCGCCATCGGTGGCGTTCAGGAAGACGAGCGTATTCTGGATCTGGGTGGTCTGAATGAAGGTGTTGAAGTTCACGTCGAGATGGTCGATGGCGAAGACGATGATCGGCGGCATGGCCCCGGCATGACCGAGGCCGTCGAACAGGTGGCCGGACAGCACCGAGTCGAAACCTCCTGCATCGTTCCACGCCCCCGCGTCCCAGCCGAGGCCGCCTCCGTCATGCGGTTGCATGGACGAGCCGGGATCGTCGCCGTGATAGGGCGCGTGACCGCCGGCATCGCTCCTGAAGTGATCGTCCGGCGGGTTGCCCCGGTCCACGCCGTCATGAATATCGCCGCGCCCTCCGCGCATTCGTCCGTAGGGTTCATCATCCTGGTAGACGGATTGCGGATAATGCCGGCAGCCGGCCTGGCTCTCCTGAGGCCGGTTCCAGTCATTCCCCCATCGCTGATCGTGCATCGGGCTCTCCTCAATCCCGGCCCGATTGGTCGATCACGATGATCTTTTGGCGGAAAACGGGCCCGGTGCGCCGGGTGTATATCCTTGTGCGGTCCCCGACAGTGATCTGCTTCACATTCCGCCTGACGCGCGCAGGGCGGCGGATTGTCTTTGCACGCGGCCCGTCGGACGCTATGCTCGCGTGGTCCTTGCTCCATTGTTGTGGGAACTCGACCATGGCGGAGACACGATCGTCGATCGCCGCGACCGGCGCGGACAAGTCAGCGAATCTCGAAGCGCTCGACATCTTCAAGGCGATCGACCCGCCGACCGTCGAGCAGATTGCCCGCAAGGCCCAGACGCGGATTCTGGAAAAGGGCGAGCTGTTGTTCAATGTCGGGGATGTGTCCGATGCGCTCTACGTGATCGCCGACGGTCGCATCCGGATCTGGGCCGTCTCGGCCGCAGGCGCCGAGGTGACGTTGAATGTGCTCACGAACGGGGCCGTTTTCGGCGAGATCGGCATGCTCGACGGGGGCGTGAGGACCGCCGGTGCGTCCGCCATGCTCCGGACACGCCTGACGAGCATCGCCCGGCGGACCTTCTATGAGGCGCTGGACCGAGACCCGCGGCTGGTGCGCAACGTGATCGGTCTGCTGTGCATGCGCCTCAGGTGGACCAGCGCCCGGATGGAAGATGCGACCCTGCGCCAGGCGCCCCAGCGCCTCGCGCGGATTCTCGGCCACCTTGCGCGGGATCATGGCAAGGCCACGCCGAAGGGGGTCGAGGTCGCTCTCAAGTTGACCCAAAGCGAAATGGCCCAGTGGACGGCGATGTCGCGCGAGGGGCTGAACAAGCTTCTCAACCGATGGGCCGAGGAGCGCCTCCTGACCCAGGACAGGGGCGGGTTGATCGTTCACGATCTCGAACGGATCGACGATATCGCCGAGTTCGGCGAGTAGATCATCAATGGCGCCGCCGCGCCACGAGCTGTTGCGCGCGGCTCAGGAATTGCAGGCGTTCATCCCGCACCGGGATCTCGCGGGCAAGATCCTCGATGAGCGTCGCGAGATCCGTCAGGTTCGCGGCATGCCGCTTGACGAGCAAACCGGCGACGGGGCCGAGATAGGTCGTCAGGGCATGGGCAATCTCGGCAAGACAAGCCTCGAAGGCGGCGGGATCCACCGACGCCGGGGAGCGCGGGTCCTCCGGGGAAACCTCATGGGCAGGCTCCGAGGCCTCATCCAAAGGGCGCGAGGGAACGACCAGGGGCGCGGCCTTCGGCAGCGATACCGTTCGTGCCTCCGAAGCGGGCCGGGGAGGCGAGGCGGAGCTGCCCCACTCTTCGGTTCTCGCGGCAGCCACCGACAGAACGGTCCGGTCGAGGGGTTCGACCCTGCTCACGGTCGCGTTCATGTCGGCAGCCGGAGGCATCGACACGCTGAAGGTCGTGATCCTGCGCGGGCTGTGCTTGAGGTCGAACACGCCGCGCTCGCCGAAGGTCGCGGAAATGCGGGGCGCCACGGCTTCCATGACGGCGGCCGAGACAAGGATCCCGCCGGGCTCGGCGAGGCTCTCCAGCCGGGCCGCGATGACGAGCGTCTCGCCGAACGGTAGATCGTCATGGAACAGGACGTCGCCGAGATGGATGCCGATCCGCATGCGCACCGCGTCGAACTTCGTCATGGCCGCGAGGCGCGCCTGCGTGTCGAGAGCGCAGCGGACCGCATCGACGGCGCTCTCGAACAATGCGAAGATGCCGTCTCCCGGCATGCCGAAGAGCCAGCCGCCATGGGCCGCGAGCTCTTCACGGGCGATGCGACGCGTCGCCCACAACGCGTCGAGGGTGTTGGTCTCGTCGACGGAAACCAAGCCGCCAAAATTCGCCATGTCGGCTGCGAAGACCGCCCGGAGACGTCGGACACGCTTGCCTGCAGGCTGCGGAGCATCGGGTGCCGGATTGTCCATCATTCTTTCATCGCGTACCTACACGTCACGGCTTGGTCTCGCTGAGTTTACCACGGATCCTGAGAAAGCTCGCGCGATCGCGTTCGCTGGGAATGAAGTCCGAGAGACGGCGGTAGAAATCGTCCCGGCCCACCGCCTTCTCGGCCTGCCGCGCGACGAGCGTCGGAGCGACCGGGCCGATGAGCGGGAGCAGGACTTCGGTGACGGCGCGAATCTCCGTCTGGGAGATCACGGCTTCCATCTGGGCGATCTTGAAGCCCTTGTCGTCGCGCAGCACCTGCTGCGCCGTCTTCCGGAAGGTCGCAGCCTCGGCCTCGGTGGTGATCTTCCCGACAAGCCATTCGAGGAACGTATCGACGTCCATGGTCTCGTGGGACGCCTGTTTCACCAGAAGGTGGCCGATCGGCCCGAGCGAATGCGCGAGCGAGCGCCCGAGCGCGTCGATCGCATCCGGCGTGAGGACCTCCGCCATGGTCTGATTGAGCTGTTCCTTGACCGGCGCCGGTGGCTCCTTCCCAGGCACGTGGGAAAGCTCGGTCAGGTCGAGGGGCGGAAGGTCGGCGCTGGGGCGCATCTCGATGGATGTATTGAGCGCAACGACGAACTCGTCCGCCGTCTGGAAGCGGTCCTCGGGATTGCGCGCCAGGGCCCGCTGCACGACCGCGTCGATTTCCGGCCAAAGCTCGGGCCGGTAGTTGATGATCGACGGAGGCGGATCGTTCATGAGCTTGCGCATCAACTCCGGCAGGTCGGCGGCGATGAAGGGCTTCGCGCCGGTCAGCATCTGGAAGAGGATGACCCCGGCCGAGAAGAGGTCCGCCCGGATGTCGGCCGGGCGTCCGAGGAACCTCTCGGGCGCCATGTAGTTCGGAGTGCCGATCGGAATGCCGCCGGGCCTGGTGAGGTCGAGCGCTTCCACGTGGGCCACGCCGAAATCCGAGACCTTGATCGAGGCCGCCGACGGGCAGAGGATGTTCGCCGGCTTGACGTCGCGGTGAATGACGCCCTTGGAATGGGCGTAGCCCAGGGCGAACAGGAGCTGCGCCATGATCTCGCCGACCTGTCGGATGGGCAAAAGCGTGCCCCGCCGGATCACGTTCTCCAGCGTTCCCGCATTGACGTATTCCATGATGATGTAGGGCGCGCCGTCCTGCTCCACGAAATCGAACACCGTGACGATATTCGGGTGAAGGCATCGGGCCGCGGAGCGCGCCTCGGTCGCAAAGCGGCGGAGAAGCTCGTCGTTCTCGGTCAGGTTCTCCAGGATCTCCGGACGGAGCGTCTTGATCGCCAGCGGCCGGTCGATCTGCTCATCGTAACCCTTGTAGACGACGCCGATCGCGCCGCGGCCGATGACATGATCGACGCGATACTTGCCGACCCTGGCAGGCATGGTGCCGCCGGTTCCACCTTGGCTGCTGCCTGTCCTCAGATCCTTGTCTGCAGTCATCGGAGAACATCCTCTGACGAGCGATCATCTGGTTCTGGTCGGCCAGGGATCAATCGTGGCGATCACTTTTCGAGCATCTTCAATGCGCTATCCAGGCTCCTGCGCATGCGGTTGAAGGAACGGGAGAGAGACGCAATTTCGTCCGAGCCGGGATATTCGAACTCGGCGATGGTCGCATCGCCCATGCTGACGGCTTCCGCGGTCTTCGCCATCCGGGTCACCGGGCTGATCACGTACCGGTTCAGCAGGATGTTGAGCAGCACCAGCAGGACCAGGAAGATGACGCTCGACGTGCCGACGAACAAGCCGAGGTTCCGCCAGACCGATCCTTCCGCGATATCCATGGGAACGGAGATGATCTGCGCCCCGATGGTCTCGTTGAGCTTCCAACCGAAGCCGCTCTTGTTGCCGTAGAGGGCCACCATCGATGTCGGCGCCCTGTCCGGCGTCGAGTGGCAGGTCAGGCAGGACTCGTCCTTGATCACGAGAGGATAGGTCGCCGTGTAGTGGGAGCGATTGTCGATCGTCTGGAAGCTGATGTCCTTGGTCAGGTCGGGATTGGCGCGAAGCTTCTCAATCAGCTCGCGTTCCCAGTCGCGCGCGAGATCCGCCGGATTGGTCGGGTTGAGCGCGGCTTCCTTGTAGAAGAATTGCGGGTAGAAGCCCCGGAAGTTGCGGAACGTCGTCTGGGCGGAGAACGATGGAACCGTCTGCGGCAGGAACTGTACGCTCGAATGTTCCGCCAGGAGCGGCTGTATCTCTTCCGAGGTATAGCGACGAATGGAAAGCGCCTGAGCCCGCAGAACATCGATCTGCGACTGCAGCTGTTCCATGGCTTCTCGCCGGGAGATTTGATAAAATGGATAAATCGATAAGCCGAGCCCTATCAGATAGCAAACGGCGAGAATGATGTTGAATTTTAGCCGTAATCCCACGGGAGATCTCCAACGGCTGGTGAGGTTAGTTCGCGTCACGACTACCGAATTTCATATTAGTGCAAGTCTTGGAGACGTGCCATGCATTTCGGTCAAGCAGGCAGGGTGGCGGGGCTATCCTCTGTGCGCAAGAGCACACGGGGACAGCTTGGGAGGACATGCGCGATACTCCTCATCGGGAGCGTAACCTTCGCGATTTCCTTGCTGCTGGCGAGCGTCGTCTCCGCGCAGGCCGCCGGACGTGTCGCTTTAGTCCTAGTGGCGGAAGATTATCAGAAGATGCCGAAGTCCAGCGTCGGCGCAAAGCGTGGAAGCGAGATCGCGGAAGCCCTCAAGGCACACGGCTTCGAGGTGATCGTCAGCCCCAATCCAAGCAACGCGATGGCCCGGGCCAATCTGCGGGATTTCGCCGCGAAGGCGGAAGGAGCCGATCTGGCCTTCGCCATGCTGATCGGGCACGGCGTATCGTGGGGCGGCCAGACCTTCTTTCTGACGACGAACACAGAAATCGGCCGGGCGGCCGACCTGCTGTCGCGTGCGCTCTCGACGACGAACATTGCGCAGATCGTCGGACGGGCTCAGACCGGCGGCGTGTTCTTCTTCATGACGTCGCCGAGTTTCGAGAGCCCCATCGAGGGGCTGGATGCGAGGCCGCAATTCACCAGCGACGTCCCGAAGAATGCCGTCACGGTCTTCTCCAGTTCGGCCCGCATTCCGGTTTCGCGCATCGACGCCGCAGCGGAGCAGGCGGCGGAAGCGGTGGCCAAGCTCCTTCAGCAGCCAGGCCCCTCGCTCAACGACCTGATCAAGGTTGCCGCGAGCGGAGGCATGGGGGCCGTGTTCGGGCGCGTGGATGATGTCAGCCTGACCAAACCTGCGCCAGCTCCCTCGGCCATCGAGCGGCCGGTCGCATCGATCACCCCGCAGCCGGTATCGTCCGTCCAGAAGAGCGAGGAGCCCGATGGGAAGCTGGAGGCGGAGCGCCGAGCGCGCGAGCAGGCTGAGGCGCGCGCTCGCGATGAGCAGCTTCGAGCCGAGCGGGCGCAGGCCGAGGTTTTGAAGGCACAGGCGGATGCCAAGAAGGCCCAGGCCGATGTCGAGAAGGCTCAGGCCGATGCGGAGCGGGCCAAGCAGGAAGCCCGGCGGGTCGAGGCCCAGGCCCAGATCGCGGCCGCCCAGGCGGAAGACTTGCGGCATGCCTCTGTTGCCTCGCCCGTCGACGATGCGCAGCTCGGGCAGAAACAGCGCCGCCTGATCCAGCAGCGGCTCCGCGACCTTGGCCTCTATACCGGGCCGCTCGACGCCATCATGGGTCCGCTCACCAGGGAAGCGATCATGGGCTACCAGAAAAGCCGCAACGCAGCCGTCACGGGCTACCTGACGGCCGAGCAGTTCGATGCGCTTCTTCCCAAGGGGGCGCAGTGAGCGTCCGTCGGCAGCGCTCTATCGCTCGGGGCGTTCCACCCGGAAGGATTGAATGCGGATCCGTCCCTGGACGACAACTTCGGACCGATCCGCATCTGCCGTTTCCCGGCTGGCCTCGGGCGGTTCCGTCAGTTCGCCGCCCTGTCCCGCGCCGGGTCCCTTCCATCCTTCCGAGCGCCACGCCGCCTGCTGCTCGTCGAGATCCAGCACGCCTTCCTGGTCAAGAATGCCGACGACGGTCCCGACTTCGGACGCGTCGCATTTCACGATGACGACGGTGCCGCCCCGGATCACACCCTCTGCATACGCATGAGCATCGGAGCGCGACACGCCCAGATCCTCTAGGAGAGGCGCCAGGTTGTGCGGGGTCGTCCAGATGTCGATGGCGTTCGCCGGAATGCCGGCCTGCTTCAGGCGGCTTGCCGCGTCGTTGGCATGATGCTCGCCGTGAAAGAGGGACGTGACGGTCTTGGTCATCGGGTCGATCCCTTTTAAGGGCTGCGCGATGCGCTCGGGCGTAGGACCCTGAAGGTCCATCCGGGCGCGGTCGGCTTCCATCAATGTATCACGCCGCAATCGCCTCCACCATCGACCCGGAATGGCCATGGCGGGCGTCTCGCCAACCGAAGCTTGGCCTTTTTCGATCCACCCGGACACAATTCCTGCCGGAGTTAACGGATTAACGACGACTTCCGGCGAAATCTGGCGGAGATCGTCGCCCGAGAGCTCGGATCGAAACCCGTTGTGCCCGCTTATATGATCATTTTTCTCAGCATCCTGACGGCGACGATGGGGATCATTGGCGTCGCGTTCCTCTTCGCGCGGGGTTACGACGACGATCTCGCGAGAGCCGAGGGCGATCTGGCGAACCTCGCCCTGTCCCTTCAGGAGCGGACGGATGCCGTCTTTCAATCCATCGAGAACGTCCTGCGGGACGTGGTGGGCCGGATCCCGCAGAACTGCCTCCAATCGCATGAGTTCGACGGGTTCGCGGCCTCGCAGGCCACGAAGGCCGTTCTGGTCGGCGCGTGCCATTCCCTGTCCCAGATCGTCCGCATCGACTTCGTCAATGCCCGGGGGCGGATCGTAGGCTCCTCGTCGCCGCGACCGATGTCCGATCCGATCTATGTCAGGGACACGTCCTATTACCGCGCCCTCGCGACGGATCCGTCGCTCACTCTCTATCTGGGCGAGCCGATGCGGATCCTCGCCACCGGCAAGAAGGTTCTGTCGCTTGCCCGGAAGATCGAGGATTCCGAGGGCAAGTTTCTCGGCCTCGTCGTGTCCACCATCGATCTCGGCCATTTCGAAAGGGTCTTCAAGGACCATCTGAGGACCCTTTCGCTGGCGATCACGCTGTATCGGCGCGACGGGATCATCCTCACCCATTGCCCGATTTCCGAGCGCGCGCTCGGGCGCCGCATCTGGCGGCCCAACACGCCCCTGCAGCGTCTGATCGGCAAGAACGTCCCGACCATCATCCGCGATGTCAGCTGGATCGACCGCAAGGAGCGGGTGGTCGCGCTTCACCCGCTCGCCCATTATCCGGGCGGCATCGCGGTGAGCCGCACCGTGGCGGAACTCATGGCGGGACGGCGGCTCGAAAGCCGCCTGATCGCGTTCTTCGCCTACATGATGGATATCGGGATCGAGGCGGCGAGCCTGCTCGGCCTTCGGCACGTGAGAACCGGCATCCTGCGGGCGGCCAGCGAGAGCTACCTGTCGCGTCACGATGTCCTGACCAAGCTCCCCAACCGGCTGCTCTTCGTCGAGAACCTGAAGCGGACATTCGCCGCCGCCCAGCGCTCCAATACGGACTTCGCGCTGCATCTCATCGATCTCAACCGGTTCAAGGACATCAACGACAATCATGGTCACGGGGTCGGGGACGAGATCGTCCAGGCCGTCGCGCGACGCCTGCGCGAGCGTCTCCGCAAGACCGATTTCATCGCCCGCATCGGCGGCGACGAGTTCGCGATCATCCAGCGGCCGATCCGGAACCGGCAGCAGGTCGTGGATTTCATCGCGACGATCCAGGCCGCCATGCAGGTCCCGTGCACGGCCAGCAACACGGAGATCGAAATCGGCCTGTCCATCGGCGCCGCCATCGCGTCAACCGACGGCAAGACCTCGAACGATCTGATGAAGGCCGCCGATGTCGCGCTCTATGCGGCCAAGTCGGATACGAGCAGCAGCTACCGGCTCTACGACGCGGACATCAAGGATACGAGGGCGGAGCGCCGCGCCCTCGAGGGGGCCCTGAGGAACGCCCACGACAATGGCGAGTTCGAGCTGTTCTACCAGCCGATCCTCGACCTGGCGACCAACCGGATGTGGGGCTGCGAGGCCCTGGTGCGCTGGAAGCACCCGTCGAAGGGGATGATCTCGCCGCTGCAATTCGTTCCGGCCGCCGAGGAATCGGGCCTCATCGGCCCCATCGGCGACTGGATCCTCGAGGATGCCTGCGCGACCGCCATGTCCTGGGAGCAGCCGCTGAAGGTCGCGGTCAATCTCTCGCCGGTGCAGTTCAGGAACCGGGACGTGTTCGCCAGCGTCAAGAAGGCCCTGGACATCTCCGGCATGCCGGCCCAGCGCCTCGTCCTGGAAATCACGGAATCCGTCAAGCTCACGGAGGAAGCCACCGCCACCCTGAAGCGGCTCAAGGCCCTGGGCGTCTCGATCGCCCTCGACGATTTCGGCACCGGCTATGCCTCGATGAGCTATCTGAGAAGCTTTCCCTTCGACAAGATCAAGATCGACCAGTCCTTCGTGCGCAGCATGCTCGACTCGTCCGACAGCCGCGCCATCATCAAGGCGACCATCGGCCTTGCGAAGGACCTGAGAATGAGCACGACGGCCGAGGGCGTCGAGACGGAAGAGCAGCTCAATGCGCTGCGCCTGGCCGGCGCCTCCCAGGCCCAGGGCTACCTCATCGCCAAGCCCATGCCCCGCGAGGCCATTGCAGCCTTCATCGCCGACGCCCAGAAGCCCCAGCCGAGGACGCGGGACGAGCAGGAGGGCGTGCGGGCGGTCGCTTGAGCACTGACCTGAAGCCGATGACGGGGCGTGCTCAGCCCTGAAACAGAGCACACAAATGCAACACTCCTGTTGATTTTCGCGATATCGTTAAGAATTTAAGCCTCGCTGCATTGACACTTAGCCTCGGTGTCGAGCAGGTTCCGCAACGGAAATTGAGCTTATCGGCTCAAGATTTGCCTGCCGATACCTGCATCGTAGCGGGCAATTCCCAATATGTGAAACGTAATTACGAGATGCGCCCTTGGTCCACCGGCTCCGAGAGGATCCATATCCGATGGGGCACGCAGAAGGTGAGGGGGCAGCGATGGCTTACAGGACAATTGATTTCGAGGGCCCGGTCACGGATCCAGACGGGTCTGATGGCGTCGTCGTGGTCGGCGGATTGCGGTTTGCCGTCTTCGCCGAAGGGAACTGGTCTTTCAACGTCAGTAGCGGTCGCCTGAGCTTTTCCGAAGATCCTGCTTATGCCGGCAGCCAGTTCAGGATCGAAGTCACCAGCGTGACGGGCGGGGCGCTCCAGTTCAACGACTTCATCATCAACTATCAGGCGGACCCGTACAATGTGAACGGCTGGCCTCCGTCCCTGAATTTCGGCGGCATATCGATCTCAGATACAGATTTGCTCCAAAATTATTATTGGAACGGGCAATGGAGCTACAAGCACCAGATCGACGGATACCCGATGCCGGCGTCCGGCGTCATGCAGAAGCTCGTGATTACGGATAACGCCGCCCCGGAGAGCACGCAGAATCCTTATTCGAGCTTCTGGCTCGACAACTTCGTCGTCGACACGGATTTCCCGCCACCCCCGACCGCTCCGGTCGTCGTCTCCGTTTCTTCGCCCGATGCGAATGAGGGCTACAAGGCCGGCGACGTGATCACCGTGACGGTCACCTTCGACCAGGCGGTCGACGTCAGCACGGCGGGTGGGGTGCCGACGCTGCTTCTCGAGACCGGCACCACCGATCGCACGGCCACCTATGTCAGCGGCGGCGGCAGCAATACCCTGACTTTCGCCTATACCGTGCAGGCCGGCGATACCAGCGCCGATCTCGACTATGCGGCCAGCAACGCGTTGCAGTTGAACGGCGCCAGCATCAAGCTCGCCGGCAACTCGCTGAACGCCACCCTGACGCTTCCGGCTCCCGGCGCGGCCGGCTCGCTCGGTGCGAACAAGGCCATCTTCGTCGATACCATCGCGCCCACGGTGAGCATCACCAGCAACGTGGCGTTCCTGAAAGCCGGCCAGACGGCAACCATAACGTTCACCTTCAGCGAGGATCCGGGGACGAGCTTCACCGCCGACGATCTCGTGATCTCCGGCGGGACCCTGTCGGGGCTCTCAGGCTCGGGCAATGTGCGTACGGCGACCTTCACGCCGAATGCGAACAACGACAGCGGCAGCGCCAGCATCACGGTCACGGCCGGCTCTTATACGGATTCGGCCGGCAATGCCGGTGCCGCCGGCGACACCCCGTCGATCACCTTCGACACCAAGGCACCCACGCTGAGCATCACCAGCGACAAGCCGTTCCTTAAAATCGGCGAGACCGCCATCATCACCTTCACGTTCAGCGAGGACCCGGGCGGCACCTTCACCTGGAGCGGCAGCAGCGGGGACATCGTGGTCGCCGGCGGCACCCTGTCTGCGCTCTCGGGCTCGGGTCTGGTGCGGACCGCCGTGTTCACGCCGAATGCGGACACGAACAACGGCAGCGTCAGCATCACGGTCCCGGGCGCCTCCTATGTGGATGCTGCCGGCAATGCGGGCGCCGCCGGCACCACTCCGTCCCTCGCCTTCGACACCAAGGCGCCCGCTGCGCCGGCCGTGCCGGATCTGTCGGCCGCCAGCGACAGCGGCGTTTATAATTTCGACAACATCACCAACAACAACACGCCGACCTTCTTCGGCACGGCCGGCGCCGTCGAAGGCGGCGCGACGGTCATCCTGTACGATTCCCAGGGCAATGCGATCGGAAGCACGACGGCCCTGAGCGACGGCAGCTGGTCGGTGACGACCAGCGTGCTGTCTGAGGGGACGCACACGATCACCGCGAGGGCGACCGACGCTGCCGGCAATAACAGTCCATTGTCCGGCAGCCTGTCGGTGACGATCGACCGTACGGCGCCGGGGGCGGTCACGAGCCTGTCGTTCTCGAACGACACCGGCTTGTCGAGCAGCGACTTCGTGACCAACAGCGCGACGCAGACCATCCTCGGCACTCTGGACCGCCCCACCCAGGCGGGCGACATCGTCCTTGTCTCGCTCGACAACGGTCTCTCTTGGGACTTCGCCCAGAATATCCCCGGCAGCACGAACTGGAGCCTGAACGGCGCCTTGCTCCCGGGCAGCAACACCCTGCTGGTCAGGGTCGAGGATGCGGCCGGCAACAGCGGCCCCGTGTTCTTGCAGGACTATGTGCTCGACACCACCGCCCCTGCGAACACCGCAGTCAGCGTCGCCTTCTCGGCCGATACCGGCACGTCGTCGGCGGATCTCATCACCAGAACGGCGGCGCAGACCCTCGCCGGCACGCTGTCGGCCGATCTCGAGCCCGGCGACACCGTCTACGTCTCCTTGAACAACGGCGCGACGTGGACCGCCGCTCTCACGAACGTCAACTCGCGCGCGTGGTCTCTGACCGGGCAGACGCTCACCGGCAGCGACACGCTGATCGTGAAGGTCACCGATCGGGCCGGCAACGACAGCGTGGTCCTGTCGCGCGCCTACGTGCTCGATACCACGCCGCCGTCGACCACCGTCGACGGGGTGGTGCTCTCGGCCGATACAGGCGTCTCGAACACCGATCTCGTCACCTCGGTCGCGGTCCAGACCGTGTCCGCAACCCTGTCCAGCGCGCTGGCCGCGGGCGATGTTCTGTGGGGCTCGGTGGATGGCGGCCAGACCTTCGCCAACATCACCTCCTTGGTCAGCGGGACCTTCCTGCAATGGACCGGCGTGACCCTGGCGTCCGGGAACAACACGCTGCAATTCATGGTGACGGACGTGGCCGGCAACAGAGGCCCGGTCACCAGCCTGACCTACGAGCTCGATACCGGCGCTCCGGCGGCGCCGAGCCTATCCCTGGCCATCGACGGGGGCCTCCAGGGCGACGGACTGACCAATTCCGGCGTCGTCACCGTCGTGGGCCTGGAGAGCGGAGCTTCCTGGCAGTACACCACCGATAACGGCCAGAGCTGGACGACCGGCACGGGCACCAGCTTCACCCTCACGGGGGATGCGCTTCATACCGTCTCCGTGCGCCAGACCGACGCGGCCGGCAACGTCTCGCCGGTGTCGGGCGCGCTCAGCTTCACCCTCGACAGCCAGCCTCCGACGGTCGCGATCACGCTGTCCTCCGACCATCTGGCCGTGGGTCAGAGCGCCGTGGTCACCTTCACCTTCTCGGAAGCGCCGGTGGGCTTTGCGGCCGAGGATGTGACGGTGGAGAACGGCACGCTCTCCAATCTGGCGGTGTCGGCAACCGATCCGCGGGTCTACACCGCCACCCTGACCCCGAACGGAAACCAGGCCACCAGCCACAACCTGATCACGGTCGGCACCGGCTGGAGCGACGCCGCCGGCAACGCACCGGCCACCGCCGTCGCCTCGCCGCCCTACAGCATCGACACGCGCCTGACCGACGGCCTGAGCGTCGTGGAGACCCCGGTCACCTATCCGGACGGCAGCACCGGCCGGATGCTCACGATCCCGGTGGTGACGGAAGGGCGCGGCGAGTCGGAGGGAGTTCCTGGCTATGCCGACATTCCGCTTGTGACCTCCGGCGGGCGCACCATGCTGCTGGCGCAGCTTCCGGTGGGCTACGGTCTGCAGGTCACGGGCCCGTCCGCGCCGAAGACGGCAGGCTCGTCGCTCGCCGACCTGATCCGGGAGATCCAGGCTCATACCCAAGCGGGCTCGACCGATCAGAGCCAGCTCGCAGGGGGCGGGGCGGGCTTCCTCGGCGGCCTCGGCGCCGACACGCCGCTGATCGTGCAGACGATCACGCCCACGATGGCGCCCGGCAGCATGGCCGCCCCGGGCCAGCCCCTGGTGATCAGCGGCACGCCGACGCTCCCCGGCCAGCCGATGACGGCTCTGGTGATCGACGGCAGCGGCCTGCCTTCCGGCACGCATCTTCAGCTCGACAACGTCGACTTCGCCGTGGTGATCGGCAACGTCACGCTCACCGGCGGCGCCGGTTCGCAGGTGGTGTTCGGCGACGGCGCCAGCCAGCATATCGTGCTGGGCGCGGACGACGACACGCTGCACGGCGGCGGCGGCGACGACTACATCGGCTCGCATGGCGGCAACGACTGGCTCTACGGCGATGACGGCAACGACACCGTGTCGGGCGGGGAGGGCCACGACTGGCTCTTCGGCGGCTCGGGCCACGACCTCCTGGAGGGCGGCCTCGGCCATGACCGGCTCGAGGGCGGCACCGGCCACGACCGGCTGTGGGGCGGGTCCGGCCACGACACGCTGCTCGGCGGCGACGGCAACGACAGCCTGTGGGGCGGCACGGGCCACGACCGGCTCGACGGCGGGTCCGGCAACGACGTTCTCAACGGCGAGGCGGGCAACGACCGCATCACCGGCGGGCTCGGCCGCGACAAGATGTGGGGCGGATCCGGCCGGGACGTGTTCGACTTCAACGCGGTCCAGGACAGCAAGGTCGGGTCGCAGCGCGACGTGATCTACGACTTCCAGTCCGGGCGCGACAGGATCGACCTGCGCGACATCGACGCCAACACGCTGCGCAAGGGCAATCAGAAGTTCGCCTGGACGGGCGCGGACGCTCCGTTCCTGTTCTCCAAGGAGAGCACGCACTTCCTCAAGGCCGCCTTCACCGGCACGGCCGGCGAGCTGCGCTACGACCGGGGCCTTCTGATGGGCGACGTCGACGGCGACGGCCGGGCCGACTTCCAGATCAAGATCGTCGGCAGGTTCACCTTCAGCGACGTGATCCTTTGACCATGGCGGCCGGGTGGGGCCTGCTCCACCCGGCTCCTTCCCCGCTCCCCCGTCCTCGCGTCCGCGGCCCTGTTCCGGAGATCCCCATGAAGCGCCTCGTGTTGTCCCTGTCCGTCCTGATCGCCGGCCCGGCCCTGGCCGCCGACCTGCCGCGCCCGGCGGTGCCTGCGATGGCGGCGCCGGCGGCGATCGGCTGGAGCGGGTTCTATGCCGGCGTGCACGGGGCCTGGATCGGCGACGGCGGCGAGGCGGAGCGCACGGGCGTGCTGGGCGTGAGCCCGGATGCGCTGCCGACGCGGGCGGGCCTGAGCGGCTCCGGCCCCGGCGGCGGGGCGCAGCTCGGCTATCTGTGGCAGTTCGGCGCCGTGGTGGCGGGCCTGGAGGCGGACCTGACCGCGATGGACGTGGGCCGCAGCCGCAGCGGGATCGCGACGGACGGCGGCTTTGGCGTGCGCACGGACCTGAGTTCGCAGATGAACTGGTTCGGGAGCGTGAAGGGCCGGGTCGGCTTGACGATGCCGAGCCTGCTGCCGATCGTGCAGGAGACGCTGGTCTATGTGACGGGCGGCCTGGCGGTGGCGCAGGTCGACCGGGAGGCGCGGATCACGGTGAGCCCGCCGGGCGCGGGCCCGCAGGCGAGCGGCGACGACTGGACGACGGGCTTCGTGGTCGGCGCCGGCTCGGAGCACCGGCTGACCGAGACGATCTCGCTCAAGAGCGAGACGCTGTACTACCGGCTGCAGGATGAGACGCTGACGCTGGCCCGCGCCGGTGATCAGGCGAGCTATCGCTTCAGGAACGACGGCTGGATCAGCCGCGTCGGAATCAACGTCCGGTTCTGAGAGACAATCCCTGCAAGCATTCCGGACCGATCCCGAGGGGCATTTCACTTTCGGGGGCGATGCTCTAGGTTCAACCATAAAGGGTGACTTGGAGTCGCCCGGTCAAGAGCATCCGGAATGCCGCATCTACTCGCCGAACAGTGCCGCGCCGCCCGCGGACTTCTGGACTGGACCCAGGAGGAGCTCGCCGCGCGGGCGGAGGTCTCGCGCAGCACCATCCGCGATTTCGAAAACGGTCGCCATCATCTCCACTCGACGACGGCGGCCCTGGTTGTGGCGGCCCTCGAGCGTGGCGGCGTGATGCTGATCCCGTCGGACGAGGCCGGTCCCAGGGTGCGGCTTCGCAAGCCCATCGCCTGACTCACCTTTTCGGAGGGATCAGGTCCTCCACATCGTCGGCCGACGGAACGTTCCTGGAACCCTCCGTCCTGTCGCGGTAGAGGGAAGCCCTGGCGAGCAGCATGAGGGTCACCGGCGTGGTCAGCGTGACGAACACGGCGATCAGGATCTCATGAATGACGGGCTTTGCCTCTAGCACGCTGAAGCAGAGGGCGGACGCGGCCAGGATGCAGCCCATGCCGAAAGTCGTGCCGAGCGTGGGGGCATGGACCCGGGCGTAGAAGTTGCCGAGCCGCAGGAGCCCGACCGAACCGATCAGGGTGACGGCCGCGCCGAGCAGGACGAGGAACGCCGTCAGCAGGGCCGCCCAGGCCGGAAGTCCTTCCGCCATGCTCATTCGATCACCTCTCCGCGCATGAGGAACTTGGCGAGCGCCACGGTCGCGACGAAGCCGAGGAGCCCGATGATCAACGCCGCCTCGAAATACAGGCTGCTGCCCGCGCGGATGCCGAAGGTCACCAGCAGCAGCATCGCGTTCACGTAGAGCGTGTCGAGGCCAAGGATCCGGTCCTGCGCGCGCGGGCCGACGACGAGCCGGTAGGTGGCGCAGCACATGGCGAGGCCGAGAAGGACCTGGGCGCCCGTGA
Organism: Microvirga mediterraneensis; assembly: GCF_013520865.1. Classification (NCBI taxonomy): domain Bacteria; kingdom Pseudomonadati; phylum Pseudomonadota; class Alphaproteobacteria; order Hyphomicrobiales; family Methylobacteriaceae; genus Microvirga; species Microvirga mediterraneensis. Next base: position 3,379,444 of record NZ_JACDXJ010000001.1, on the reverse strand, counting down.
CGGCCCACCCGAGAATGACGGCACTCATTCGAAGATCTCCATCAGCAGCCGCTCGTAACGGCCCTTGATGAGCCGCAGCCAGACGGTCTCGTCGACCAGGTCCAGCACGTGCAGCAGAAGGGTGCCCTTGGCGGTGTCGTAGTTCACCCAGATCGTCCCGGGGGTCGACGTGATGATGATGGACAGCACCGCGAGTCCGTGTCGGCTGCGCATGTCCAGCGGGATCGTCATGAAGCCGGCATTCAGGCCCGGCTCGCGCGAGCGCACGATGATCTTCCCGACGGCGAGGTTCGAGCGCAGGATGTCGACGAAGACCATGCCGGCCAGCCGCAACACAGCCCCGGGACGGCGGATGCGGGGCTTCTCGGGCCGCCGGGCCGCCATGACCCAGGAGGCGAGGACCGCCAGGACGCTGCCGAGGACGAGCTGGCCGGGCGAAACGCTCTGGTTCAGCAGGAGCCACAGGGCGAGCAGAGCGGCCGACAGGAGCGGATAGGGCAGGAACCACCTCATGGGCGAGCCTCCGCGGCGCCGTCGCCGGCCTTCGGGGGCGAGAGCACGCCCGACATGTAGCCCTGAGGCGCCTGCAGGGCCTGGGCGGTCGCCTCCATGTAGCGCATGGCCGGACCGCCGCCGATGGTGAGGCCCAGCGCGAGCAGCAGGAGCGCGACGACCGGGGCCATCTCGATGATCCGCACCCGGGGGACGCTGTCGCTCATGCGGGCCCAGAAGGACGTGATGCCGCTTCGGGTCATGGCGATTAGCGTCGCCAGCCCCGATACGGTCAGGAGGGCGATGAGCACCCAGGCCGAGGCCGGGACCGAGGCGCCGTTCGTCTTGAGCATGGCGGCCATCATGCCGAACTTGGCGACGAAGCCCGACAGGGGCGGCAGGCCCGCCAGGAGCAGCGCGCAGGCGATGAAGCTGCCGCCCAGGAGCGCGATGGTCGCGGGGATCGCCACGCCGATCTCAGCCTCGAGCTCTTCGTCGCTGTCGCCGTAAACCTCCATCGTCACGGCCAGCACGTCGGCGCCGGGATCGCGCAGGCGCTCGACCAGCTCGACGAGCAGGAAGAGGGCCGCGATGCCCAGGGTGGAGCTGACGAGATAGAACAGGGCCGAGCCGATGACGGATCCGTTCCCCAGGCCGATGGCGGCCACGAGAGTTCCGGACGAGACGAGGACGCTGCAGCCCGCGAGGCGCGGCAGGGATTGCGAGGCCAGCACGCCGACCATGCCGAACACGATGGTCAGCATGCCGCCCATGAGCAGCCAGTCTCCGCCGAACCCGGCAAGGGAACCGGCTTCCGGGCCGAACACCAGGCTCCACAGGCGCAGGATCACATAGACGCCGAGCTTGCTCATGATGGCGAACATGGCGGCGGCCGGCGCGGCGGCGGCGGCATAGGTGGTCGGGAGCCAGAAGTTGAGCGGCCACGTGCCCGCCTTCATCAGGAAGGCGGTGCCGAGGATCGCCGCCGAGGCCGCCAGGAGCGACGCGTCCCCCGGCGCTAGGCCCGGAACGCGGCTCGCCAGATCCGCCATGTTGAGGGTGCCGGTCACGCCATAGGCGAGGCTGGCGCCGATCAGGAAGAGCAGGGAGGCCGTGAGGTTGATGGCGATATAGGCAAGGCCCGCCCGCACGCGGGCTTTCCCGTCCCCGTGCAGGACGAGACCGTAGGACGCGGCGAGGAGAACCTCGAAGAACACGAAAAGGTTGAAGAGGTCGCCGGTCAGGAAGGCGCCGTTGAGGCCCATGAGCTGGATCTGGAAGATCGTATGGAAGCGCGGCCCCGCACGATGCCAGCGCGCGAGCGCGTAGAGCAGCGTCGCGAGGCCGAGCACGCTCGTCAGCACGAGCATGAGGGCCGAGAGCCGGTCGAGCACCAGCACGATGCCGAACGGGGCCGGCCAGTTGCCGAGCTGATAGGTGCGAAGCCCCGTTCCCGGAGCCGTCTCGTCGGCCTGCTGCAGCAGGACCAGGGAGACGATCAGCAGGATCACCGTCGTGGCGATCCCGATCCCGCCCTTGAGAGAGCGGCTACGCTCCTCGAGGAGCAGCATCAGCGCGCCGGAGATGAGCGGCAGCACGATCGGCACGATGATCAGGTGGTCCATCGCGTCCTTCATCGAACGTCCTCGCGTCCGTCCACGTGATCGGTCCCCGTGAGGCCCCGCGAGGCCAGCAGGACGACGAGGAACAGGGCCGTCATCGCGAAGCTGATGACGATGGCGGTCAGGACCAGCGCCTGCGGCAGCGGGTCGGCGTAGAGCGCCGGATCCACGGCCTCGACGTTCTCCAGCACCGGCGGCGCTCCGACGCGCAGCCGGCCCATGCCGAAGATGAACAGGTTCACCGCGTAGGAGACGAGGGACAGGCCGATGATGACCTGGAACGTGCGCGGGCGCAGCAGCAGCCACACGCCGGAGGCGGTGAGAATGCCGACCGCGAGGGCGAAGATGAGTTCCATCATGCATTCTCCTTGGTCAGGTCGGGCGTCGCGGCCGGGACGGGCGGCCGGGCGGCGCGCGGGACGCGGAGCGATTGGTGCGCCAGAGCGATCAGGATGAGCACCGTGGCGCCGACCACGACGGCGAAGACGCCGAGATCGAACAGGAGCGCGGAGGCGGCGGGAACCTTTCCGATGACCGGCAGGTCCAGATACTGGAAATGCGAGGTCAGGAACGGGTAGCCGAAGAGCAGGGCGCCCAGCCCCGTGAAGGACGCGCAGAGCAGGCCGAGGCCCATCCACCGGATCGGCAGGATTCTCAGCCGCGCCTCGATCCAGCGGGTGCCGCCCGCCATGTATTGCAGGATCAGCGCGATCGACATCGTGACGCCGGCCGCGAAGCCTCCGCCCGGCAGGTCGTGGCCGCGCAGGAAGAGGTGGATGGCCACGATACCGATGACCGGAAACAGCCATTGCATGACGATCGACGGGATCGTCAGATAATCCGCCAGCGTGTCGCCGACCGACCGGTCCGGCCGGGCGGTGTCGTAGGCGTCCTGGACCTGCTGCTGCTCCGGCGCCTCGACGCTTTCCGGCGCGGGGCGGAACCGGCGCAGCAGGGAGAAGACGGTGACGGCCACGACGGCCAGGACGACGATCTCTCCGAAGGTGTCGAAGCCGCGGAAGTCGACCAGGATGACGTTGACGATGTTGCGCCCGCCGCCCTCCGCATAGGCGTTCTCGACGAAGTAGCGCGAGACGGTGTCGGGAAGCGGCCGCGTGAGCATCGCATAGGCGATCAGCGACATGCCCGCGCCGGCCGCCACCGCCAGCATCAGGTCCCGGGCGCGGCGCATCCTCGCGCGGATTCCCATCTCCAAGCCGTCGCCCGCCGTCTCGATCCGCTTCGGCAGCCAGCGCAGGCCGAGGAGGATCAGCACCGTCGTGACGATCTCGACGAGGAGCTGGGTGATGGCGAGGTCGGGGGCCGAGAACCACACGAAGGTGATGCAGGTGACGAGGCCCGCGCCGCCGACGAGGACGAGGGCGGCGAGGCGGTGGAACTTGGCCTGATGGGCCGCCCCGATGGCGCACAGGCCGCCGACGATCCAGAGCAGGAGAAAGGCCGGGTCGAACGCCATGTCGGGCCGGGCGCCGACCTCGAGCCCGTGCCGGTAGAGCGGCCAGAGGGCGGCGACGACCGCGAAGGCGACCAGCAGGCGCAACTGCGGCTGGAGGCGCTGCGTGCCGAACACGCGTTCGAGCGACCGCGCCCATCGCCACGATACCTCGACGAGAACCCGCTCGAAGATGCGCTGGCCCTTGAGGCGGCGCACCAGCGGCGGGCCCTCGATGCCCTTGGCGAGATACCCCTGCAGCATCCAGTACAGGATGATGCCGCCCGCCAGGGCGATCACGCTCATGAGCAGGGGCTCGTTGAAACCGTGCCAGACGGCAAGGCTGTACTGGGGCGTATCCGCGCCGAGGACCGCCCAAACCGCCGCCGCCAGGAAGGGCTTGATGGTCATGGCCGGAAGGATGCCGACGAGCAGGCACACAAGAACCAGCAGCTCGATGGGAAAGCGCATCCAGTGCGGCGGCTCATGCGGCGTGCGCGGCAGGTCGGTCGGGGGCGGGCCGAAGAACACGCCGTGAATGAAGCGCAGGGAATAGGCGACGCTGAAGGCGCTCGCCAGCATGGCGAAATAGGGCAGGGAATCGTCGAGAAGCGAATCGACGTGGGACTCCGCCGCCTCGGCGAAGAACATTTCCTTCGACAGGAAGCCGTTGAGGAGCGGCACGCCGGCCATGGCGGCGGCCGCCACCATGGCGAGGGTCGCGGTGATCGGCATGAACCGGAACAGGCCGCTCAGGCGCCGGATGTCGCGGGTTCCGGTCTCGTGGTCGATGATGCCAGCGGCCATGAACAGCGAGGCCTTGAAGGTCGCATGGTTCATCGTGTGGAAGATCGCCGCGACGGCCGCAAGCGGGCTGCCGAGGCCGAGGAGCAGCGTGATCAGGCCGAGATGGCTGATGGTGGAATAAGCCAGCAAGCCTTTCAGGTCCTGCTGGAAGATGGCCGAATAGGCGCCGAGCAGCAGGGTGCTGAGGCCAGCCGTCACGACGATGTAGAACCAGGCTTCCGTGCCGGACAGCACCGGCCAGAGCAGGGTGAGCAGGAACACGCCCGCCTTCACCATCGTGGCGGAGTGGAGATAGGCCGAAACGGGAGTGGGCGCAGCCATCGCGTGCGGCAGCCAGAAATGGAACGGGAACTGGGCGCTCTTGGTCAGGGCTCCCAGCAGCACGAGGATCAGGGTCGGGAGATAAAGACTGCTGGCGCGGACCTGGTCGCCGGACGCGAGCACCTTGTCGAGATCGTAGCTGCCCACGATGTGCCCGAGCAGGAGGATGCCGACGAGCAGGCACAGGCCGCCCGTGGCCGTGACCGTGAGCGCCATGCGGGCGCCGTCGCGCGCGCTGGCGTTGTGGTGCCAATAGCCGATGAGCAGGAACGAGAAGAGGCTCGTCAGCTCCCAGAAGAAGACCAACTGGATCAGGTTGCCCGAGAGCACGATGCCCAGCATGGCGCCCATGAAGGCGAGCAGGAAAGCGAAGAAGCGCGGCACCGGATCGGCCGGGGACATGTAGTAGCGGGCATAGAGCGCCACCAGGAAGCCGATGCCGGTCACCAGCATGGAGAACAGCCACGTGAAGCCGTCCATCCTCAGGCTGAAGTCCAGGCCGAGGGACGGGATCCACGGGATGGTGGCGTGCAGGACGCCGCCGCGACCGACCGCGGGATACTGGAAGGCCGTCAGAACGGCCCCGCACAGGGCCACGGCTCCGGCCAGGAAGGCCGCGCCGTTACGTGCGTCCTGACGCAGAAAGGTGGCGACGAGGCTCCCGATGAAAGGAAGGGCGACGATGGCCAGGAGGGGCAGGCCACTGGACATGGGTGGGGCGGTCTCCTTCCGGGTGGGGAGCGGGGCAAAACTCCGGCTTTTGCGCGATATCGCCCAATATGGTTGACATCACTGCCGGGTTGCAAGAGCTTTGCCGAAAAAATCACGGCAGGGCGACGGCGCGACACCGCCTTGCCTGAAACATGACGCCCGTTCTTATATGGCGCGTTTCCAAGCGCGCTGGACGCCTTTTCGCGATTTTCTCCCGTCTCGTTCCCATTTGACGCAGGAGGCGCCTCCCAGCCACCGCACCCGCGATGCCTCCGTACCCGCCGGGCTGCCCCAATTCCGACAGCCGCCGCCTGCATGATGACGGCCCAGGTTGCGCGACAGAGGCCCGGATCGGCCTCGCGCGGCGGAGGTGCACCATGAAACGGAGGCCTGTCCTGGTCGATCTGGCCCTTCAGGGCGGGGGCTCTCACGGTGCGTTCACCTGGGGTGTGCTGGACCGGCTTCTCGAGGAGCCTTGGCTGCGCATCGCGGGCATCTCCGGCACGTCGGCCGGCGCGATGAACGCCGCCGTGCTGGCGGATGGCTGGCTCGAAGGGGGCGCGGAGGGCGCGCGCCATGCACTCGACCGATATTGGGAGCGCGTGTCGCGGGCCGCGGCCTTCAGTCCGCTGCAGCGGTCGCCCCTGGACCGGCTCATGGGTCGCTGGACCCTCGACACGTCCCCGGCCTATGTGGCGATGGACCTGACCTCGCGCCTTCTCGCACCATCCGACATCAACCCCTCCGGCTTCAATCCGCTGCGCCACATCCTGGCCGAGAGCATCGATTTCGAGCGCCTGGGCGCGTCGCCGATCCAGTTGTTCGTCACGGCGACGAGCGTGCGAACGGGGCGCGGTCGCATCTTTCGCAATGGGGAGATCACGCCCGACGTGCTTCTGGCGTCCGCCTGCCTGCCCACGATGTTCGCCGCCATCGAGATCGACGGCGAGCTCTATTGGGACGGAGGCTATGTGGGCAATCCCACCATCACGCCGCTGGTGCGCGAGACCGACGCGAACGACGCCATCCTGGTGCAGATCAACCCGCGCGAGCGCAAGGAGATGCCGCGCACGGCAGCCGACATCCTCAACCGCCTCAACGAGATCTCCTTCAACTCTCCCCTGATGAAGGAACTCCGGATGATCGCGCTCCTGCGCCAGGTGGCGGATCCCGGAACGGGCGAGGGCGCGCGCTGGGCGCGGATGCGGACGCACCGGATCAGGAGCGACATGCTCGCCGGGTTCGGCGCGTCGTCGAAGCTCAACGGCGAATGGGAGTTCGTGTCGATGCTGCGGACGGAGGGGCGCCGGGCCGCGAGTGAATTCCTGGAGACCGGCGCCGACGATATCGGCAAGCGTTCCACGGCGGACCTGGATGTCCTGCTGGCGGAGTGCTGAGGCCGGCGCATCCGATCCCTCCGCAATGAACGAAACTTGAGTTGCAGATGGGATCGGGACATCATCCGGTCTGCAGGCGAGAACCCGGACTTGCCGTCCCTCGAACTCGACGCAGCGCCGACAACGACAGGCGGCCGCCGAGGAAGCATGACTCCTCGACGCATAAGCCCAACCGGGAAAGACCACATGGATCGGCCGCAGGTTCCCTCGGATGCAGCGCAGCGCACACCCTCTCGTCCCGGGTCGATGCATTGGCCGTTGATCACCCTCGTGGTCCTGGCCCTGCTGGGCGCGATCTACGCGGCCGAGGCGGTCATCGCGCCTTTCGCCTTCGCGCTGTTCCTGATCGCGCTCGTCTGGCCGCTCCAGTTCCGGCTTCAGACCTATATCCCGCGTCTCCTGGCCCTGGCCGTCAGCATCCTGTTGCTCGTGGTGGCCTTCAGCGGCTTCGCGTCGCTCATCGTCTGGGCGTTCAGCCGCGTCGGGCGCTGGATCCTGGGCAACCTGGGCCGGTTCCAGGAACTCTACAACCAGACGGCGTTCTGGCTCGAGGAGCAGGGTGTCGCGGTAGCGAGCCTCTGGGCTGACCACTTCAACATCGGCTGGCTCGTGGGCCTGACGCAGAAGCTGACGAGCCAAGTCAACACGACCCTGAGCTTCTGGCTCGTCGTCCTCGTCTATGTCATCCTCGGCCTCCTTGAGGTCGAGGCGACGGCCCGGAAAGTCGAGGCTCTCCCGAACCGCCGCATCGCGCGGGTCCTGCTGGCCGGGAGCGCGGAAACCGGCGTGAAGATCCGGCGCTACATGGTGGTGCGGACCCTGATGAGCATTCTCACCGGCGCGCTCGTCTGGGCCTTTGCGGTGCTCTTCGGCCTGCCGCTCGCGCAGGAATGGGGCGTGATCGCCTTCACGCTGAACTACATCCCGTTCATCGGCCCGTTCATCGCGACGCTTTTTCCGACCCTGCTCGCCATGGTCGAGTTCGACACGTGGCAGGCCGTCATCGTGGTCTTCGCCTGCCTGAACGTCATCCAGTTCGTGGTCGGCAGCTATATCGAACCGCGCCTGTCCGGAAGCGTGCTGGCCATGTCTCCTTCCGTGGTGCTGTTCTCGATCTTCCTCTGGACGTTCCTGTGGGGCCTGCCGGGCACCTTCATCGGCCTGCCGATCACCATCGCGGTTCTCACCTTCTGCGCCCAGGATCCATCGACCCGGTGGCTGGCGATGCTGCTCGGTCCGCCGGAGGAGACGGAACTGCTCCTTCCCGACCGGTCGCGTCCGGAAGCCTGACCTCGACGCGCTCAGGGGAGGCGAGTTTCAGCGCGCTGTCGCTGACCGCGAGGGTATGAACGAAGAACGAGACGCTGCCGTTCTGCGGCGCGTTCATGACCGGAGAGGACGCGGAGACGATCCGCACGCCTGCGCATTGTCCGATCCATTCGGTGTGCCGGTGCCCATGGAACACCACGATCCGGTCGGCGAAGGAGCGAAGCTGCCCGATGAACCAGGTTCCGTTGATGAGAGCCGTGCCGATGCGCTCGGAGAACGCTTTCGCGGGCGTGGGATATTCCACCAGATGATGATGCAGCGCCACGATCCAGCCGGCGCGCGGGTAGAGATTCATCGCGGCCGCCAGATCCTTCGCGTGGAGGGCCGAGATCAGGCCGAGCGCATTCGTGAAGGAGAAATGCGCCTCCGCGTTCGAGTTGAGGATCAGCACGCCCAACCCGTCCTCGGTCGTCGGCGGAACGACCATGGGAAACACGTCGTCCCAGATCCGGGTCAGCCGGATGGACCGGCGGATGCCGCCGTCGTCCGCGAAGGCCGCGATGTCGTCGCGATGCGGCGCGAGCCGCTCGCTCAAGCTGGGGCCGAGGCGGCCGGTCCCGGTGTCGAAGCAGAGAACCCTGCCGCCGTGCAGGGCCTCCATGACGGAGAGCGTGCGCAGTTGGCGCAGGCGCTTGCCGGGGCTCGTCGGCAGCTCGAGCCGCGCCGGATTGGCGCGGTCGACCACGTTCACGTCATGGTTGCCGGGAAGGATCAGCAGGCGCTCGGCCAAGGCGGGATGATCCGCAACGGCCTCCATGAACTCCGCCCATTCGCCGGAGCGGCCGGCGTCGGTCATGTCGCCGGTGATCAGAACGAGGTCCAGGGGCTGGCGCCCATGGACCGCGTCCAGCCTGTCCAGGACATGGCGCATCCGCTCGTTGCCCCGGGGTCCCATGCGCCCACTCTCGATGCGAAAGCCGTAGCGATCGCCGACCGCATGGAGATCCGACAGGTGCGCGACGCGCCACGTGCGTGACTCGGACGGGATGTCGTCGAAGGCCATGAGATCGGCCGGTCGTCCCAGGGCCGCATCGGCCACGGCCCACACCAGGGCCGCCCCCGTGACGTAGCATCCGATGATGACGGCCGCGTTGGCGAGGGCCGGCACGATCAGCTGGAGCGGCGCCAGGAGGTCCCTCGCGTCGCCGACCCAGCGCGACGCGGGCCAGGCGAGGACGACGAGCGAGCACGCGAGGACGCTCACCAGAAGGCCGCCGCCGAGGGCGGCGATTGCGTAGAGGCGCGTCAGCCGACGTGGCCGGAGATCGGGGGCGAGCTTGCCGGCGATGTGCCGCAGCCCTTCGCGGAACAGGGTATAGACGGGCTGGACGGCCAGGGCGTTGAGCGACCAGAAGCTTCGTTCCGCCGCGCGCACCACGGTCCTGCCGCCGAACCAAGCGAGGGCTGCGAGACCGGCAAGGATGAGCAGCGGCCAGAAGCCGGCAAGCGCCGTCGCCATCTGCCCGGTGAGCTTGGCGGCCCATCCCAGGACTACCAGGGGCGCGAGCCCCAGAAGAACGGCCGGAAGGCCGATCAGCATGATCCACGCCAGGATGAGCTTCGGAATGCTGATTTCCGCCAGGAGCCGCCCGCCGATGGCGACGAGCGACCGGCTCTTGGTGCTCGCGAGGTCGTCCTCCACGTCGCCCCTGCGCGGATCGATCAGGAGGGGCGACGGAGAAAACGGAGCCGGCTCCTGCGTCGTCCCCGTCGGCTGGGTGAGCTGAGACTTCGTCGCCATGGCCATCTCCCGCCGCCTGAAAAGGCCGCGCGGCCATCATAAGCGTCGCCTGCGCAAAGGAGAATGGCGCCTGCCGGATCAGGCGCTCCAAGGAACGCAGCAATCGCGGCCTTGCTGCTTGGCCCGGTAGAGGGCCGTATCGGCGCGCGCCACCAGAGCGTCCGGACAATCCACGTCCTCCGGGCCGATGGTCGCGAGCCCGATGCTCGTCGTCAGGCACCCGCCGATGCCGCCCGGATGCGCGATCCTGGCCGAGGCGAGGGAATCCCTGACGGCCCGGGCGACCGCCAGGGCTCCGGCCCCGTCGGTGTCCGGCAGGACAAGGGCGAATTCCTCGCCCCCGTAGCGCGCCGCGAAATCGTCCGGTCGCCCGGTCGCTTCCGACAGGATTTTGGCAAAATGCCGGAGCGCCTCGTCGCCTGCCGGATGCCCGGCCCGGTCGTTGAGGATCTTGAAGAAATCGAGATCGAAGAGCAGGAGGGACAGGGGCTCCCGCGTGCGCTCGAGCCGGCGCCACGCCTGATCGAGGGCGGCATCGAAGGCACGCCGGTTCGCCAGGCCGGTCAGGCCGTCGGTCGTGGAGGCCCGTTCGAGTTCCCGGTTGAGCCGCCAGAGTTCGAGTTCGTCCATGGCAATCGCCCCGAGATCCTCCAGGGGAGACAGGTTGAACCCGTCCGCGTCCTGCGGCTCGCGCTTGAGGATGCACAGCGACGCGACGGCGGCGCCGTCATCCGTCACGAGCGGCACGCCGGCGTAGAATCGAAAGGGCAGGAGGGGAACGACCGGATGCCCCTCGAGTCGTGAATCGGCCTTCATGTCCCCGATGACGAGAGGTTTTCCAGACGCGATCACGAGCTGGCAGACGGACCGGTCCCGCTCGATCCAGGAGGCGAGGCCCTCACCCTGGATCGACTTCATCCATTGATAGCGGTCGTCGATGAAGCCGATGAACGCGGCATCTGCTTCGTAGAACTGGGCAGCCAGACGCGTGATGCGGTCGAACCGCTCATCCGGAGACGTGTCGAGGATCCCGCAGGAATAGAGGAAATCGAGCCGCTCGGCTTCGTTGGTCGGGGGCTGTGGCACGGCAAACACTTCAAAGTTCCTGTCAGGTCGCAAGGTAGACCAAGCTGCCGTCTCCTATCTCAGCATGGCTCATGGGGCTACTGTGGCTCGGACGGATCCTGCGGAAAAAGCCGGATCGCATGCGGCGTAATTATGTGTCGTCGCGCTCAGGCTTCAAGCCGGACGACGCTTCCTCCGCCTGCGCGGCTCGCAGCGCGCGGACGTGCCCGAATGCAACCGCGCCGGAGCCGCATGTGTTGAACGGGTGATCCCAGACAGGAGCCCGTTATGGCAGAGACAGTGGCCGATTTCATATGGCAGCGCTTGCAGGAGTGGGGGGTGCGCCGGGTCTACGGCTATCCCGGCGACGGCATCGGCGGCCTGATCGGCGCACTCTCCCGCGTGGAGGATTCCATCGAGTTCGTCCAGGCGCGGCACGAGGAGATGGCCGGGCTGATGGCATGCGCGGAGGCGAAGTTCACGGGCGAGGTCGGAATCTGCATCGCGACCTCGGGACCCGGGGCCATCCACCTCCTGAACGGTCTCTACGATGCCAAGCTGGATCACCAGCCGGTCCTGGCCCTCGTCGGGCAGCAGGCCCGCACCGTCATCGGGGCTCACTACCAGCAGGACCTCGACCTGCAGACGCTCTTCAAGGACGTGGCCGGCGCCTATGTCGAGACGGCTTCGACGCCCGAGCAGGTCCGGCACCTGATCGACCGGGCCTATCGGATCGCCAAGGCGGAGCGGCGGGTCACCTGCGTGATCCTCCCCAACGACCTCCAGGCCGAGCCGATGGTCCAGCCGGCGCGCGAGCACGGAATGACCCATTCGGGCGTCGGCATCGAGATGTCGCCCGTCGTTCCCGACGCGGCGGCGCTCGGCCGGGCCGCGGAGGTGCTGAACGCGGGCGAACGGGTCGCCATCCTGGTCGGAGCGGGAGCGCTCGGAGCGACCGATGAGGTCATCGCCGTCGCGGAACGGCTGGGAGCCGGCGTCGCCAAGGCGCTTCTCGGCAAGGCCGTCGTGCCTGACGACCTGCCGTTCTGCACGGGATCCATCGGCCTTCTGGGAACGAAGGCGAGCTGGGAGCTCATGGCGAACTGCGATACCCTGCTGATGATCGGATCGAGCTTCCCCTACACGGAGTTCCTGCCGAAGGAGGGCCAGGCCCGGGGCGTGCAGATCGACCTTGATGCCGGCATGCTCGGCCTGCGCTATCCCATGGAGGTCAACCTCGTGGGCGACGCGGCCGCCACATTGGCCGCCCTGCTGCCGCTCCTCGACGAGAAGACCGACCGGTCCTGGGCCGACACCATCGAGGCGAATATCGCGGTTTCGCGCAAGCAGCTCGACGGCATGGCCGCCGCGCCCGCCCGGCCGATCAACCCGCAGCGGGTCGCGACCGAATTGTCGCCGCGCCTGCCCGAAAACTGCATCGTCACCGCCGACAGTGGCACGACCACCGTGTGGTATGCGCGGGACCTCGCGTTCCGGCGCGGGATGATGGGTTCCGTCTCGGGAACCCTGGCGACCATGGGATGCGCGGTGCCCTATGCCATCGCGGCGAAGTTCGCGCACCCCGACCGGCCGGTGATCGCGCTCGTCGGCGACGGCGCCATGCAGATGAACGGGCTCGCGGAACTCATCACCATCGCCAAGTACCGTGACCGGTGGGCCGATCCGCGCCTCGTCGTCATGGTGCTCAACAATCGCGATCTCGCCTATGTCACCTGGGAGGAGCGGGTGCAGTCCGGCGATCCCAAATGGGAATCCTCGCAGTCGCTGCCCGACGTGCCTTACGCCGAGTTCGCGAAATCCATCGGCCTCGACGGCCTTCGCGTGGAGGACCCGGAGCAGGTCGGCCCGGCATGGGACAGGGCGCTTGCGGCGGACAGGCCGTTCGTGCTCGACATGGTGACCGATCCCAACGTGCCGCCGCTGCCGCCGCACATCACCCTGAAGCAGGCGCGCCACTTCATGGGGGCGCTCGTCAAGGGCGATCCGGATACGGGGAGCGTGCTGGCGAATACCGCGCGCGGCATCGTCGGGTCGATCCTGCCGTCGAAGGACAAGTCGTAAGCGGCCCGCCGGAGCCAAGCCTTTCTGAAGGTGAGCAGCCGTTCAACGGCTGCCATCCTGCTGCCCGGTTGCTCCCCGAGGGTGACCGAAGCCGATTCATACGGTCGCGTCGGTGCCACATAGGAAGAGGAGGGCTGTCATGTCGAGACTAGATCATCGGACCAAAAGGTGGGCTTGCACTTTTGGGTCCGAAGCTCTGGCGGTCGCGACTGCGTTGGCATTGTCCGCGACCGCCGCCAACGCTCAAAATGCTCCGTCCAAACCATCGCAGGCTCCGGCTGCTGCGAGCACGAATGGAACACAGCCGTTCCTGTTCGACGGACGGATGAAAGGCGACGGCGCCCGGCGGAGAGAGCGGGTGGACAATCGCCATCCCAACGCCGGTGCCATCATCGTGACGCCGAAAGCGACCCAGCCTGAGAACAAATGATGCGTCCGTCCGAAACCACGAAGCATCGGACGCAAAACCGAGAGATCCGGACTCACGTTCGAAGTCGCAGTCGATGCGCTAAGTCCCGCTCAGATCCTGTTGGAGGCGAGCGGGATCGATGGCCACCTTCAGGATCGTTCCGCCGAAATCCAGCACGAGAACGGGTTTCTCGCCGCCACGTTCGATTCGTGTGCTCAGCGGTTCTACCGGCACGCTCTTGAAATGGTTCGGCCCGGCATTCTCGGCAAACGCCTTCGGCGGCTTGCCCTTGTGGGTCCGCACCATCTCGCCGAGCAGATCCGTCAAAATGGGCGTCGAATCCACCGCGCTGATGAGAATCTCGTATTCCCGGTCCGTATCGGTGCGAATGCCCAGGGCGATGATCGCACCGTCGTCCGACGCCTGGACCCGCCAGGCCTTTGAGCCGATCTTCTTGACCATGCCGCTTCTCCTCATAACACTGCCGTCCGGCGCGCCAACCGATAGCTCGCACAACGGGCTCCATGTCAATCCCGACGGGTGCTTTCCGGCGGGAGGGGGATTGGGCAATTCCCTCCTATGGGGAGGGGTGAACCGCGCCACACCTCTATAGGCCGACGCCGACACCCCCAACTCCTCCCCCTTGAGTGGAGGAGAGTTCCCGCGCTGCATGAACCAGCCTCCAGGCAGAGATCGAACGGATCTCGGAAACACTTCTCGAAACAGCAGGAACGGGTAAGAAAACATGGAGGCGCGAAGCTTGGCTTAAGATCTTTTTAGGTGCGTCGTGACATGAGGGGCCTTCCGTTTCAGGAGTCTCCGATGCCTTTTGGTCTGCGTCCGTTCCGCCCAACCAGCGCGAAGGTTCGGGCGCTCGATGCGACGTTTGCGACGATCACGCTCGACCCGGACGGCCATATCCTGGATGCGAACGACGGCTTCCTGACGCTGGTCGGGTATCGGCTGGAGGAGATGCGCGGCCGGCATCACCGCGTCCTCGTCGATCCGGCCGATGCCGAATCCCCATCCTATGGCAGATTCTGGCAAGAGCTGCGGCAGGGACACCGCCACACGGCGGAGTCCCGGCACCTCTGCAAGGACGGCCGCGCCATCTGGCTGCAGGCGAGCTACGTGCCTGTCCTCGATCGAAATGGCAGGGTCGCGGAGGTGGTCGCGTTCGCCACTGACATCACGGCGCAGAGGCTTCGTCAGGCGGATTTCGCCGGACAGATCGCCGCGATCAACCGGTCGCAGGCCGTGATCCATTTCGCGCTCGACGGCACGATCACGGATGCGAACGAACTCTTCCTCGAGACGATGGGCTATGAGCTCGACGCCGTGAAGGGCAAGCATCACCGCATGTTCGTGCCCGCCGAATACGCTGCCTGTCCCGACTACGAGGCGTTCTGGCAGAATCTCAATCGCGGCGAGTATCTGTCGGGCGAGTTCAAGCGCATCGACAGGAACGGCCGGGAGGTGTGGCTGCAGGCCAGCTACAATCCGATCTTCGACGGCAATGGGCGTCCCTTCAAGATCGTGAAGTATGCCTCCGACATCACGGCGGAGAAGCGCAAAGCCGCCGAGGCCGCCGCCCAGGTCGCCGCCATGAGCCGCTCCCAGGCGGTTATTCATTTCGACATGGACGGCGTCATCCTGGACGCGAACCAGAATTTCCTCGACACGATGGGCTACACCCTGGACGAGGTCCGGGGACGGCATCATCGCATGTTCGTCTCGAACAATTATGCGGCGAGCGCCGAATATGCGGGCTTCTGGGAAACCCTGCGCGCCGGCCGGTATTCGGCGGCCGTCTACCAGCGCGTCGCGAAGGGCGGGCGCGAGGTTTGGATCCAGGGCAACTACAACCCCGTGCTCGATGCGGACGGGCGGCCGTTCAAGGTGGTCAAGTTCGCGACCGACATCACCCGCAGCATGAATGTCCGTGGCGAGGCGATCCAGATGGCCGAGCAGACGCTCGGCAACGTGCAGGCGATCGCGACGGCCGCCGAAGGCATGAACGTCACGGCGGAAGCGATCTCGGGGCGGATGCAGGAATCGCGCAGCGCCGTCGACGAGATCCATGTGAGGACGCAGGGCGCCGACGCCTCGACGGCCAAGCTGCGCGACGCCGCGCAGGCCATGGACGGCGTCGTCCAGGCGATCACCGTCATCGCCGAGAAGATCAACCTTCTGGCATTGAACGCCACCATCGAGGCGGCCCGCGCCGGCGATGCGGGGCGGGGCTTCGCCGTGGTGGCGAACGAGGTGAAGAACCTCGCCAACCAGGCCGCGCAGGCGACCGCGCGCATCTCGGGCGAGATCCTGTCCATGCAGACCGTCTCGGGCGACGTGGAGCAGGCGCTCGCCTCGATCAGCGCGGCCGTCACCGAGGTGAGAGGATTCATCGTCGAAACGGCCGATGCCATCGAACGGCAGAGCGCCGTGACGACCGAGGTCTGGCGCAACATCAAGATCGCTGCAGGCGGCGTGGCGGGAATCGCGCGCAGCCTGGACGAATGGGTGGTCGGCGTGGAGGAGCGCCGTGCGAGCGAGCGCACGAGGGTGAGCCGCCCGGCGCGGATCCGGCTCTCCGCCCTCGCGGGCGAGGCTCAGGACATCGCATGCATGGTGCTGAACATGTCCGAGACCGGCGCGAAGATCAGCGTCGCGACGGTCGATGTTCCGGACCGCTTCGTTCTCAGGGTCGACGGGGACGACATCGCGCGGACCTGCCAGGTCGTGCGCCGGGGCTTCCAGGAGCTGGGCGTCCGCTATCTGTAAGCGGCGCGCCGTGCGGCTCGGCACGACGCGCCGGGAGGAGTGATGTTTACCGCTCGGCGGACCGGCGCGCGTTGCCGTCGATCTGCTGGCCGATCAGCGCGATGGCCTGCTGATAGACCGATGCGGCGTTCCAGGCCTGGATCGCCTTGAAGTTCGGCTCGCCCGGCTGGTATCCGGCTCCGGCGCGCCAGCCGTGGCCCTTCAGGAAATTGGCCGTGGCCTCCAGGGCGTCGGCGGTGTTGTCGAGATTGCCGCCCCGGCCGTATTGCAGGATGTTCTTCGGCATGAACTGGGTCTGGCCGATCTCTCCGTGCATGGACCCGCGCGTGCTGCCCGAGAGCACCCCGCGGTCGATCAGCTCCAGGGCCGCGTAGAGCTGGTCCGTGAAGAATTCCGACCGGCGGCAATCATACGCCAGGGTCGCCACCGCCGAGAGCGTGTTCTGGTTCCCGCGCTGGGTTCCGAAGGCCGTCTCCATGCCCCAGATCGCGATCAGCGGGCCCGGCGGGACGCCGTAGCGCTGCTCCAGGGACGCGAAGAGCGATGCGTTCGACTGCTTGAGCGAGCGCCCGCGCGAGACGATCACCGGCGCGCCGCGCTTGGCCATGAACTGGTCGAGCGAGAGTCGGAAGCTTTTCTGGCCCCGGTCGGCCCGGATGGTGGCCGTCGCGTAATCCGTGTTCATGAGGGCGGAGATCGCCGTCTGCCCGACGCCGTTGGCTTTCGCTTCCTGCGAGAATTCCCGCTTCCAGTTCTCGAAGCCGGCCGCGCTGTTGCCGCATTGCGCGGCCTGCGCCGTGTGGGCCATCCCGACGAGCGATGCCAGGGCGGTGAAAGCGGCGATCGTGTAATGCCGGCCTCTGATCATTCGTTTTCCCTTCCGGATCGGTTGCGCCGGACAGATGCTGCCGCATCATCCCGGCCAAGTTGAGGCATAATGGTCAAGCTTCGTAACGCTTAGTCCAGGTTGACGGTTCCCAGGCCGAAGCCCGACTTGTCGGGCGTGATCCAGACGGCGCCGCCGCCGACCATCATGCCCTTGTCCCGCACGAACACGCTCTCGAAGGTGGATTTGGCCACCGCGTCCCGGACGGCGGCGTTCAGGATCGTCTCCTTCGCGGCGAGCACCTGATCGCGGTTGCGGAGGGTGCGCCTGATCTTGCCCGTGAGGCTGAGGGGATAATCGGTCACGCGGGCGATAAGTTCGGCATCGCCCGAGCGAAAGGCCGCCTTCACGCGCCTGAAGCCGTAATAGGCCTCATAGGGATCGAATTTCTGGGCGCGGTAGGTCGCCTCGATCTCGGGCGTCAGCTTCGGCCGTGAGAAGCCCGATGCCGGTGTCCTGACCGGCAGGTCGAGGGACCGGCGCAGTTCCCGCGCGAGCAGGTTCAGGGCGCGGTAGCGGTCGTAGAGCGCCTGGAGTTCCGGGGAGCGCCCCTGGCCGGTTCCCGACTCGAGCGAATCCGTGATCTCCTGCCTGGCGGCCTTCGTGTCCGATCCCGCATTGCGCCGGTCGCGGGACTTCGCCGCGTCCTCGACTTTCGCGTCGAGCTGGCTGCTGGCGATCCAGAGCCGTTCCTCCACCTCCGCCAGCACCTCCTCGTGGGAGGGCCGGATCGCGGGAGCTTTCGCCAGATCGGCCGGGAGGGCTTTCAGGATGTCCTGCGGCGCCAGTCCTTTCTGATCGGGCGCGGACCGGGGATCGATCTTGTAGGTTCGCCCATAGACCTTGACGAAGAAGGGGTCCGCCCGGGCCGGCAGGACGGCGGACAGGGCCAGGAGGCAGCCGATGAGTCCGAGGATCCGGGCCGGGGTGCCGCTCATGGCGGTCTGCGCTCCATGACGTTGGTTGCAACATCGTACGCCGCAGAGGACGAATAGGGAATGGTGGCAAGAGATGGTGTCCAGGGATTGAGGCAGATCAAGCGCGTGGTTTCGAACACCCTGAGCGTCTGACTCGTAAAGCGCGGGTGCTCTCCTCCCCCTTGAGGGGAGGGGAAATGCGCGCGAGCCCTTTACGAGCCAGACTCTCAGGATGAGGTCGGAGTGGGACGAGCCAGCTCCAAAGAGTGCTTGGGCTTATGGGCTCTCCTACCGCCCTTTCCGCCGCCTGCTCCGTGCGGGCGCCTGCAGGCTGTAGCGCTGCATGTCGGTGCGGTCGCGGTTGGTGATCTTGTCCTGGCGCTCGCCGGACAGGACGGCCACGATGTCGTCGCGCACGGGCGGGAAGAGCCGATAATATTGGTGGCTCTGGACATCGTGCCTGGGATCGATGGCGTCGCTCACGTCCACGGCCGTGACCTTGTCGCTGATGATCGCCATGTTCTCCGGCCCGTTCACGCCCAAGCGCGGTCCGTTGAACTTGGTCACCGAGCTCAAGGTGGAGAGGATCCAGTCCTTCTGCGTGTGGTAGACCGTGACGCGGTTGCCGAGGCGCGGCAGGTAGCGCAGCTCCTTGACGTCTTCGAACGCATCCTCGTCCTCGTCGGCGGCCGCGAGGACGATCTGGTCGAAAGTCCGGCGCAGGCGGTTGGAATCGGATGCCTCGGTCGGAAGCGCGACGAGAGCCGGGAAGGGGCGCTCCTCCGCGTTCGGCGCGGGCGTATCGGCCGTGCGGACATATTCGCGCGGCTCGCCCTGGGGCACCTGCATCAGGGACTGCACGGCATAGCGGAACGCGTAGTTCCCCATGCTGTGGCAGATGAGGTGCAGCGGCTGGCGGCAGAAGTCCCGGCGGGGCAGGTTGTCGATGAAGTCGTAGAGGATGCGCATGGTGCGGGCGATGGCGACGCCTGAACCGCGCGCGGTTCCGCGGTCGTGAAAGTAATCGTTGTAGGGCAGGGGCGTCGGCAGCGGCGAGCCGATGGACGGCCAAGTGAACGAGAACACGTTGGCGTCGATGCCGTAGAAGACGAGAATGCTCGCGGCTCGCTCGATGGCGTCCTTGAAGGTGTTCGAGAAACCGTGGATCACCACGAGGGTCGGCCGCCCTCCCTCCTGCATGTCCTGCCGCAGCTTCTCGAAGATGTCGCGGCTGCCCCGCTGGATGTTCGGCCCGATGAGCTGCTCGGGCGCCACATAGAGCGACCCCGCGACGAAGCCGGAACCCGTCGCCGTGACGCTCGCCTGCGCGGAGCCGAACCGCACCGCCGTGCCGTCGATGGGCCCGGGCTCCGAGCCGAAATCCACGATCGTTTCTCCGCTCCCGTCGGTGAGCGGCATGCGGTTCGTCGCGAAATAGACCGTCACGTTCTGCGCCATGGCCCGTTTCTCCAGCCGGAGCAGTGTGTCACGCAGGAGGCGCGGTGTCAGCGACAACGGCGGGGTATGGGAACAGCCCGGCCCTTGTCTTCCATCGGCGATCCCGGGTAACTCTGGGAGCGGCGACAGGAAGGCGGGCGCATGCGTGTTCGGATCGGCTATCAACCCTCGATCACGGCGCTTTTCGTGGCGGTGGTTATGGCCGTCGGCCTTTCGCTGGTGTTCCTGAGCTTCGAGAGCGCCCGGTCGATCACCCGTTCGGCCGCCCTGTCCTTCATCGACCGCGTCGCCGATCAGACGACCGACCGGGTGGACGGACAGTTCAAGGACGTTCTCGACATCCTGGCCGTGCTGCGGCAGCTCGGGCCGGTCGAGACCGGCGCGATCCAGGACAATCCGGAGCTCACCGCGATCCTGGCCGCGCTCCTGAACCGGCACGAACAGCTCTACAATCTCTATGTCGGCTATGACGACGGCGGCCTCGTCGAACTCGACGTCATCGATCGCGCCGGTCCGGAGCTGCGCGCGCGGCTCAAGCCCCCGGCGGGTACGATGTTCCGGCTCACCGTCATCGATACGCCGAAGGATGCGACGTCGAGAAGACGCTTTACGTATTACCTGTCCTCCAGCCTCGAGGTTCTGGCCCAGGAGCAACGGGAGGCGGATTACGATCCGCGCGTGCGCCCCTGGTACCAGGATGCGTTCAAGCCGGGCGCGGGCGCCGTCACGGAGCCTTACGTTTTCGAGATCGCCAACCTGATCGGCTATACGGTGCGCGCCCCGTTCACGCGGGGACGGGGCGGGATCGCCGCCGGAGACATCCTGCTCACCGATGCCGAAGCCTTTCTTCGATCACAGAAGCTCGGACAATCCGGAATCGTGTTCCTCTTCGACGACAGCGGCACGGTGGTCGCGCACCCGCACATGTCGGAATTCCTGAAGGGCCAGGGGGCGAATGCTCGGCTCGACCTGCCGCCGCTCGACCGGATGCTGGATGTCGACATCTCTCGGCCCCTGGATGCATGGCAGCGGGGCGGCTCGGCGCAGCAGATCTTCGACGATGCCGACGGGCGCACCTATGTGGCGGCCTTCCGGCCGATCAAGACCTCGGGATCCTCCGGTCTTCGACTGGCCGTCGTGGCGCCGCTCGACGAGTTCTTCGCGGAAATCGAGGACAGCCGGCGGAGACTGGTTCTCCTGGCGCTCGGCTTCGTGCTCGCGTCTCTCCCGGTCATCGGCGGCATCGGCCTGCTGCTGTCCCGCTCGATGAAGGCGCTCGCGGCCGAGACGGACCGCATCCAGAGATTCGACACCGACGGGCCGCGGAGGGACGTCCGTTCCATCATCCGCGAGATCGACGATCTCGGCCGGTCGGTCTCCACCATGCGCACCGTGGTGCGAACCTTCGCGGCTTTCGTTCCGAAGCGCCTGGTCCAGCAGCTCCTTGCCACGGGCGATGCTCTCCGGCTCGGCGGCTCCCGGCGCAATGTCACGATCCTGTTCACCGACATCGCCGGTTTCACGCAGATCACCGAGAAGGCCGATCCGGAGCAGGTGATGCTCCGCACGTCACGCTATCTCGCGGCGCTCTCGGCGGTGATCATGGAGCATGGCGGCACGGTGGACAAATTCGTCGGCGATGCGGTCATGGCGATCTGGAATGCCCCGGCGGACGATCCCGACCATGTCGCCCATGCCTGCGCGGCCGTCCTGGCCTGTCGGGAGGCCAACCGCAAGCTCAACGAGGAATTCGAAAGGGAAGGGTGGCCCGCCTACCGGACCCGCTATGGCCTCCATACCGGAGAAGCGGTCGTCGGCACCATCGGATCCTCCGACCGCATGGCCTACACGGTTCTCGGCGCGGCGGTGAACCTGGCCGCGCGGCTGGAGCCGCTCAACAAGGATTACGGCACCGAGATCCTCGTCAGCGACGCCGTCCGCGAGCATGTCGCGGACCGTTTCTCATTCCGGATGGTCGATACGATCCAGCCGAAGGGCTTCGAGGCGAGGGTGCGCGTGTATGAGCTCTGCGGCGCGTTGGAGGAGGGGGACAGGGTGATGTCATCCCCGGCGAGCGAAGCGAGGGAAGGGGATCCATGGCGTTGCACCTGAACGTGGATTCCCTTCCCCTCCGATGGCTTCGCCATCTCCGGCCGGGAATGACACTGGGGCACGGTGTCCTCCGTCATTCCGGGTTCGCGCCGAAGGCGACCCGGAATGACAACGGTTTTGCCGTTTCGCCCCCCTAATTCACCTTCCGCAGTACGGCATTGCCATCCTCCAGCAGGCGCTGCGCCGCATCGGCGATCGACATCTGGCCGAAGGCCACCTGGTCGGCCACTTTACGCATGACGTTGTTGTCGAACTCGACGGCGCCGACTGGGACCGGCGGCGGGTAGTCGCTCACCTTGTCGGCCAGGAGGTTGACGTAATCGACCGTCGCGCGCTCGACCTCGTTCAGGTTCGGCAGGATGGCCTCGCGCACCTTGGGCGACATGGGCACCCCGCGCTCGACGCCGAGGATCTTGCCCGCTTCCATGTCGTTGACGAAGAAGCTGATGAAGGCCGCGGCCTTGTCCGGGTTCTTGCTCGTCGCGCCGATGCTCCAGATGAGGGCCGGGCGGTAGTAGTGGCCTGATTTCGTGCCGGGCCCGTTCGTCGGCACCATGGTGATCCCGAGCTTGTTCTTGGTGAGAAGCTGATAGCCGATGAGCTGGTTCGAATAGGTGAGGCCCATGGCCGACTTGCCGAGCGCGAGGGCGTTGCGCTCGATCTGCGCCTGGTCGAGGGTCTGCACGTCCGCCGGTACGCAGCCGTTGCGCTTGCGCAGGTCTTCCCAGTAGCTGAACCACTCCTTCGCATCGTCCACCGTGAAACCGAGCTTGGCGTCTTCCGTATAGAGCCGCTTGCCGCGCTGGCGCAGCCACACGTCGAACACGTAGTGATAGCGCGCCCCGTAGGGAGCGCCCCAGTAATCGGGACGGCCCACCGCCTTGGTGAGATCGACCGCCATGTCGGCGAACTGCTTCCAGGTGGTCTCATGGGTCGGCGGCGCGATGCCCGCTTTCTCGAACACCGTCTGGTCGTAGAAGAGCGAGAACGAGTTGAGGCCGAGCGCCACGCCCCAGAGCTTGCCGTTCGCCCGGCAGAGATCGACCATCTTGTCGCCGAAGGAGGAGATGTCGAGCTGCTTCCCGACGAAGTCGTCCATGGGTTTCGCGGCGCCGCGCCCGGCATAATCCGCGAGGCTGTTCGGCTCCAGCTGGAACACGTCGGCGATGTTGCGCCCGGCCATCTGCGTGCCGATCTTCGTCCAGTAATCGGCGCCGACGGGCTCGCCGGCGATTTCGATGCCGGTGCGCTCCGTGAACAGCTTGCCCACTTCGGTGGTGCGCTTTGCCCGGTCCGGCGAGCCCCACCAGGTCGCGCGCAGCCTTCCGCCTTCCGTCTGCGCCCAGCTCGTGCCGGGAGCGCCAATGGCCGCGGCGCCGCCCAGCGCCAGGGCGGATTTCAGTAACGTACGACGATCGAGTTGAGTCTTCATGGCTTCCTCCCATTCGCTTCTCAAGTCGTTCTTCGGCGAGGGAGCGAGAAGCACGCTCCTCGTCGAGTGTCGTTATAGAGATCGGTCCGCGCCGGACGGGCGCTTCCTGGCCTCTTCCAACATCTGGTGAAACACGGCGGCGTCGGCGCGGAACTGCTCGGGGCTGTCGTCGCGCACGAATTCCAGCATGGCGAAACGCTCTCCGGGCCAGCGCGTCGCTGGGACATGGGTCAGGATCTCGCTCCAATAGGCCCGCTGGTCCGCGAGCGGATAGCGCGCCTTCTCGCTGTCCCATGCGAAGACATGCACGTGCGACGTCTCGCGGCCGATGGCGCGCAACTCGTCGAGGGCTTCCGCAAGCGGCAGGCCGGGGCGCGGCTGCCAGTAGAGGAACACGTTGGGATCGTCGATCTCGGCCATCAGGTTCTGGGCGGAGGCGAGATCGTCCGTGAGGGAACCGGGGTGGTATTCGAGGCCGAGCGTGACGGAAGCATCCGCTGCCCGCCGGGCCATGCGCCGGATCAGCGCTGCGGTGTCCCGGCGCTCTTCCGTCGAATAGGTTGCGGAATCGCGGTTGCGCGAACCCGCCCAGATGCGGACATTCGGCGCGCCGAGGGCGTGCGCGGTGTCGAGTACGGATGCGAAGGCGTCTTCATCGTCGCTCGGGGGAGCGATGTAGGAGCCGTAGGAGGCGACCGCGATACCGGCGTTCTCGGTCAGGCGCCGAACATGGCGAGCAAGGTCGGGTTGTCCGGGAGGAACATGCACGTCGCCTCCCCATTCGATTCCTTCGATGCCGCATTCGGCCGCGAGCCTGACGATGGTCCTCGGCGCGAGCTTGCGGAACGTGACGGAGCACAGGCCGGGCCGGAACGACGTCATGCCATGGTCTCCAGGGCTTCCGCCGTGATGGCGGAGCGGAGCGGATGCCCCTCCACGAATCGCTCGATCTCCTCGACGATGTATTCGCCGAGCCGCTCGCGCTCGTTGCCGATGGCGCCTGCGATGTGGGGCGTGAGAAACACGTTCGGCAGATCGTAGAGCGCGGAGGATTCCTCCGGCACCTCCGGGTAGGTGACGTCGATGATCGCATCGATGCGGCCCGTGCGCAGTTCGTCGATGAGATCGTCCTGGTTGACGATGATGCCGCGCGCCGTGTTGATGAACGTGGCGCCGTCGCGCATGAGCGCGAGATGCCTGCGCCTGATCATGTCCTGCGTCGAGGGCAGGGCGGGCGCGTGGAGGGAGACCACGTCCGAGCGCCTCATCAGATCGTCGAGCGAAACGCTCTCGACGCCGAGTGCCGCGGCCTCGCGCGCATCCACGTAGGGGTCGTGGAGAAGAACGCGGAACGCGAACGGCTTCAGGAATTCGATGACGCGCCGCCCGATGCGCGAGGCGCCGACGATGCCGATGGTGCGGTTGAAATTCCCGAGCGGCTGCGAGGTCATCGGGAATGTGCGCGAGCGGTTGCGGTCTGCGCAATAGATGTCGCGGAAGCGGAACACCTGCTTGTTGGCGAAGAGGATCGCCGCCAGCGTGAACTCCGCCACCGGGATGGCATTGGCCTCGGCCGCGTGCGTGACCGCGATCCCTGCGTCGATCACGTCCGCCGACAGGAACCCTTTGACCGTCCCGGCCGCATGGGCGATCAGCTGCAGGTTCGGCGCCAGCTCCAGGACGTCCCGCCCGATGGCCGGGCAGCCCCAGCCGGTGACCAGGATCTCCGTCCGCCGGAGAACGTCCGCAGCCTGTCCTTGCGTAAATGTCCGCAGGGGCTCCGGCGACAGGATCGTGCCCGAGCGGGCGAGACGGTCGAGCAGGGGCGGGGTCAGGACGCCTTCCGTACGGACAGGGTCCATGGCGAAGGCAATGTTTCGCGGGCCGGTCATTCGCCCATTCTCCAAGCCAGAGCGCCGACCCGACGGCCGTCCCGCCTCATGACAGCTTCGAGCTCGCCGATGGTCGGTGCGGTTGGAAGGTCCTTCCAGATTCCCGCCACATCGAACCGATCGGTCAACGCAACGGCAGCCGTCAGCAGAACCGTTTCGCCGCTTGGGATTTCGCCCCGGAGCTGCGGCACGAAGGTCTTCGGGTAGAGGAGATTCGTGTTGGGAGGGGCTTTCAACGCGATACCACGCCGCTCGATCGTGGAGCCGAGATCCGCGATGCCGCTGAAATCCGCCGCGCCGATCACCTGGGCGGCGCCGCGCCGTTCCTCGACCCGCTCCAGCTTCCGGTAGGCATCCGCGCGCGGAATCGCAAAGCCCCCCTCGGCGGTGCTCAAGGGACGCGGCGACCTGATCCGGTGGACCCGGACATGCCATGGGGAAGCGGGCAGGAGCCAGGTCTCGACCTCCACGTCGGACCAGGGGCGCCAGCGGGCATAGAGAAGATTTCCGGCGATGCGGGCGTCCTCGTTGGTCTCGCGCACCCGGAAATGCCGTCCATCGTCGCTGAAGCCCAGCATCCCGTCGAGGGCCGCCCCCTCGAAGATCCGCTCATCGCTCTCCACGCTGAAGGCATAGCGGGAGGAATAGGCGAACTTGGCGTATTTCTCGCTCCCGAACCGCATCTGGAGGTTTTCCTGGCCGGCCGAGAGCGCGACCACATTGCCGGGCATGTGCATCATCACCATGCCGGGCTGCGGCTGCGGCGACGGCTCGGAGAACACGGGAGCGGGCGCTTCCTCGGCGGTCCAGAACGGGTGCGAGGCCGGCAGCGCCAGGGGCAGGAAGGCCTTGAAGGCCCAATAGGGGGAGCCGGCGGAGTTGTAGTTCTCGGACATGAGCAGGTTGGCATAGCCGAACCCGACCGTGAGGACGCCGCTCCTGTCCGTGATCGGAAGTTTCGCCCACCAGCGCAGGTGCCGGAGATAATAGCCCTTCACCTCGCCCCAGGGCAGCGCCTCCTCGTCGGCGAAGGCCAGCGCGGCCCAGAAACCCGCGCAGGCAAAGCGATACGTCATGCTCCGGCCGAACACGAGCGCGCCGCCGTCATCCGCGAACCAGTGCCGGATGTTGGGTGCGAACAGGCGTGCCCAGTCCCGGAAGCGGTGCTTCCGCTCCTCGTCGGAACTCGCCAGGGCCGCATAGATCAGCCCGTAGAAATGCATCGCGAAGGGGATGTAATGGTCCACGCGGGGTACGTTGCCGTCCCGGTACCAGCCGTCCCCGAGATAGAAGGATTCCAGCTCCTGGAGATATTGCTCGGTGATCGTCCGGTCGAACGCGACACCGGCCTGTTCCAGGCCGAGATCGATCATGACCCGGAAGAATTTCCAGTTGTTGTCGGCGAATTCGTGAGGCCTTGCCTCCAGCAGATAGGTCGCGACGTTCCGCTTCGCCCGCTCGTCCAGGGGCTCCCACAGATGCTGGGGAACGAGGCGGAGCGCAAAGCCCAGAGCCGCCAGCTCGACCATCCTCTGGTCGCGGTCGGTGACCTTGCCCCAGTACTCGGGGTGCTCCGGATCCGTCCCGTTGGCGAGACCTTTCGCGTAGAGGGGCCAATGGGCAAAGTCGCCGCCGCCCGCCGCATAGGGCGCCAGACCCCAGAGCGGCCGCGCAAAGCCTTCCAGGTCCGCGGCCGCCTGATCGAAATGGGCCGCCGTGGCGCTGAGGCTCACCCGGGCGCTGCCCTCGGAGAAGGCCGGCAGGAGCGGGGCGAAGAGGTCCAGAAGCGCCTTCTCGACATCCGCTCGGGTCCTGAGCGGGTTGCCGGTGAGGGGATTGGCGTGAACGGCCGCATAGGTCATGCCGGGGTCTCCTCGCTTTCGGACGGCTTGGTGTGGGCCTGCACGGTCGCCCCTTCGACCAGCCGGACGGCCAGCTCCACCTTGCGGGGATCGGCGCTCGGGTCCGCGATCCGCCGCTGCATGAGCCAATAGGCCTCCTGGCCGATGGCCTCCCGGTCCACATGCATGGTGGTCAGGCGCGGCATGGTCATGGCCGCGCAGGGGAGGTCGTCGAAGCCCATCACGGCGAAGTCCTGGGGAATGGACATATGATGGTTGGTCAGCGCCTCCATGACTCCGACCGCCATCATGTCGTTCATGCAGAAGACGGCCGTAAAGCCTTGATCCTCCTGCAGGATCGCCTCCATGGCTTCGCATGCGTCCGAGCTCGTCCGGGATCCGGGCGGCAGCTGGACGATACGCGTGGCCACGCCATTCTTCGCTGCCGCCGCTTCGAAGCCCCGGACGCGCTCACGGATGGTGTGCCGGTGGGACATGGTGAAATGGAGGATACGCCGATGCCCGGCATCGATGAGATGTTGGGTCGCGAGCCGGGCGCCGTAGAAATTGGCCGGAGAAACGCAATCGAATTGCAGGTTCGGGTCGTTGCCGTTGACCCAGACGGTCGGAAGTTTCGAGGCGAGAAGCCACTCGCAGAGGTCCTCGGGCGGGTCTATGCCGACCAGGAAAATTCCCGTGGCGTCGGTCTCCGACAGGGTCTGCTCGATCTCGGAGACCTTGAGGGAGGAGGAGCGGACGAGGCGCGGCAGGAGAGTGCCACCCGTCCGGGCCGCCGCGCCCCTCAGGCCGCCGAGAATGCCCTCATAGAACACGCCGAGGCCCCCGGTCGCCTGATCGACCGGGATGAGCGCCACCGCCCGTGGGTTCTGCGGCTGGACCGCCGGGACCGGACGGATGCTGTAGCCGAGTTCGGAGGCGATCCTGATCACCTGATCGCGGACATTCGTGCTGATGCCGGGCTCGTTCGCGAGGACGCGGGAAACGGTGCTCACCGAGACACCGGCGAAGCGGGCGATATCCGTCTGGCGCGGACGTCGGCTGAGGCTCACTCTCGTCATATCCTCCCACCTTTTCTCGTTGCATGAATTTGTTGCGCGGCAGGGCGAGGGTTGCAATCCTCACGCAAATGCAAATTTTTGCGCTGCCATGCACGGGAATTGCATGGGCGCCATTCGGGCCGCGAACGGGGATCGCGTGGGCAGAAGGGAACTAGCGCCGCAGCCCGCCGATCTGAGTTCCCGTGAAGGCCGCCATGACGATCACCAGACTTCCCACGACCAGAGACAGGGTCGGGACAATGCCGAAATAGAGATAATCGGCGATCGAGGAGAACACGATCACCACGTAGCTGAGCGGTGCCAGGATACTCGCTTCCGCCAGTTGATGGGATCGCAGGAAGCAGAACTGGCCGACCTGGGCGAGCGCGCCGATGATCAGGAAGGTGGGCAGGTCGCTCAAGGCCGGGGAAACCCAGACGAAAGCCGCCGGAACGGCCGTCAGGACGGCGAGGCCGATGGTGTAGAACACCATGAGGGCGACGGCGGGTTCTCTGGTCAAGCGACGGGTCTGGATGACGCTGGAGGAGCCGAACAGAACCATCCCCAAAGCCGCCAGAAGGCCCCAATCCCAGCTCATCGAGCCCGGTTTCACGATGAACAGGACGCTCACGAAGCAGATGACGGACGTTATCCAGTGCCGCCTGAGAATGCGCTCGCCCAACAGAACGGCGGCAAATCCGAGGATGACGAAGGGACGGGTGAAACCGATCACGGTGACGAGGGTCAAAGGCAAGGCGGCCGTTGCGGCATAGTTGCAGCTCAGCGCCATGCTGCTGCAGAGCACCCGTCCGATATGCCCCTTCATCTGGCGGCTGTTGAGCACGTCGGAACGGTAGCGCCAGATGAGCGGGGCTATGAGCAGAAGCCCGACGACAGCGCGAAAGAAGACGAGCTGAATGGCGGGAAAAGTCGCGCCGGCCTGCTTGATGACGCCCATCGCGATGACGACGAGCACCATGTCGGCGAAGGCAAAGGCCGCGCCCTGCCGATTGGCGACATGCCGGTCTTTCACATCGGTGGGAGGCATCATGGGGTGGGTCCGAACCAGGCAGGCTCATCGTTAAGCCCGCCGGTCCGGTCAGTCTCGACCCATGCCCTTAATATTGCATTATAGGTTGCAACAAACGCTTGTCGCAGCCGGAGATTACGGCTCTCGGCGCTCGACGATCGTATATTCAGCGTCGATGATGCCGTCCTGCGGGCGGGTTTGCGCCCGGCGCACCCGGCGGCGCAGGTAGAAATACAAGGCCGCGCCACCGACGAACAGGACAGGGAGCACGACGAAAAGGCCGACCACCACGATCGCCAGCATGGCGATCCCCGCCGCCGCCAAGGCGACGAGCCTCAGCAGAATGGACAGCAAGCCCCCGCCGCGCGGGGCCGCCGGTCGGGAGCGAAAAACGACGTAGTCCAAGATGGATCCTCCAAATGCGGGAGCGCTCGTCGGCGCATGAGCAAAATGAGGTGTCCGACATCGCGAGCGGCAACCCGCCCGCCAGAGGGGCCCGGACCCCTAGGCCCCGCTAATGTGGGTGGAGAATTTGGCGGATGCAAGACGTGCGACAACAATACGGTGACGCTTGCCGGGTCCTCCCCTGGAGGAGACGCGGATTCCGGGGTGGCGAAACTGCGGGATCCAACAGGATCGAATAGTAACTGTATTTCTTTTGACGGTCCGATGGTTATGTCGCTCTCGTCAACCTCCGAACACCTCGAATTCCAGCGATGAACGGATGAAAACTTCGTTATATTGAAACAAAATACGGGTCGGCGTAACGCCGTTTTATTGGAGCGGTGTGTCGAAGCTCGGCGGAAGACACACGTGTAGCTTGCAATGTCTCCAGGTTATCTCGTTTAATGGCGGAACGTTGCGATGGTGAGGCTGTGCGGGACTGAGGGCTGGCGATGAATTGTCCACGCTGTGCACACCCTGCTCCGGCCAATGCGCGGTTCTGCAGCCAGTGCGGCGCGCCTCTCGTCCCGGACGCGCCCATAACGGGCGTCCCTACGACGGAGCCGGCCAGCACCGAGGAATTCAAGCCGGTCACGATCCTCTTCGCGGATATCGTCGCTTCCACGGAGCTGGTTTCGAAACTCGATCCCGAACAGGCGATGAGGCGTCTGGCGCCGGCCGTCATGCTCATGCGGCGGGAAGCGGAGCGCTTCGGAGGGACCCTCATTCACAGCCTCGGCGACGGGATCATGGCGCTTTTCGGGGCGCCGCATGTTCAGGAGGGGCACGCCCTGCTGGCCTGCCAGGCCGCCCTCGCCATTCAGGCCGAGATCAAGGGCGTGCTCGGGGCGACGGCCGTCCGGCTTGGCCTGCACTCCGGCCTGATCGTGTCCGAGACGAGGTTTTCCTGGCCGATCAACGAAAGGGAAGCGTACGGAGTCGCGATCCACATCGCCAGCCGGGTGCAATCCATGGCGGAGCCGGGGACGATCTATATCAGCGAGGATTGCTACCATCTCGTGGATCGGTTCTGCTCCGCCAAACCGATCGGGCGCCGCTCGATCCGGGGATTGCCGGACGACATCGGCGTCTATGAACTCCTGGGCCTTCAGGCCTCGTCGTCCGAGATGCTCTTCAAGGACCCGAATCTGACGCTCTTCCAAGCCCGCGAGCGTGAGATGACGGAGCTGGAAGCGTCATTCCAGGCAGCCCTGCGGGGCGAGAGCCGTATCGTAGGGATATGCGGTTCGGCCGGAAGCGGAAAGTCGAGGCTGTGCTACGAATTCGCTCAGCGATGCCGGAGAGACCGGATCCCGGTCATCGAGGTCAGGGCCCAATCCTACGGCAAGGCGGCCCCGATCCAGACCATTCTCGAACTCGTGCGGCTGATGCTCGGGGTTTCCTCGAGCGATGAGCCCGCCATCGCCCGCAGGGTCGTCGAGGATCGCTTGGAAAAGCTTGGTTCTCCTCCCGATGACGCACTGCCGATCCTGTACGATTTTCTCGGCATCGCCGAAGGTGCTCCAGGACAGGATGTGACCCCGAAGATGCGGCATGCCGCGCTTCTGGACGTCATCTCCTGGCTGGCCCGTGCCCAGGCCTCCGAACCCTGCGCCATCATCCTGGAAGACCTCCACTGGCTGGACGAAGGGAGCGAGAGTTTCCTGGAGGTCCTCTGCGGTTCAATCGTCGGATCCCATGCCCTGATGGTCGTGAACTACAGGCCTTCCTATCGGGCCCCCTGGATGGAGAGGGACGGGTTTCAACTCCTGGAACTGAACGATCTCGATCGCTCTCAGATCGACCGGTTCATCGCCTCGGTCGTCGGGTCTCATGCGGACTTGGCCGAGATCCGGACCCGCATTGCGGAGCGGTCGGGCGGAAATCCCTTCTTCGCCGAAGAGATCATCCACTCATTGATCGAAAGCGAAGTCCTGATCGGCAAGCCCGGAGATTACCGTCTCGGGGGCGAGATCAAGGACAATCCGCTTCCCGTCACCCTCCAGGCCGTCATCGGCGAGCGGATCGACCGGCTTTCACCCTTCGATCGAACGATCCTGCAAATGGCCTCCGTCATCGGAAAAGAGGTGCCGTATGCAGTCCTGGAAGCCGTCAGTGCGCAGGAACTGGCCGCCGAGATCAAGCCGGCGCTTCTCCGGTTATGTGCGGTCGAGTTGCTGCAGGACCAGGACAGGCCGGACGGGCGCTACTACTCCTTTCGCCACCCGCTCATCCAGGAGGTGGCCTATTCAAGCCAATTGAAGTCCCGCCGGAGCAGGCTTCATGCCTTCGCGGCTCCTGCCTTGGCCGACTATTATGCGGAGCGGCAGGACGAGGTCGCGGGCCTCATCAGCTTCCACTACGAGGCGGCGGGCATCCTTTCGAAGGCGGCGGAATACGCCCGCAAGGCGGCCGAGTGGATCGGATCGATGCACCCCGCCCAGGCGATCAGGCAATGGCAGGTGGTGCGCCGCCTCGTCCACGCGCAAAGCCGGTCCGTGAGAGACAATGCTCTGCTTATTCTTTCGAGCGCTCAAATCGCATGGCTTGGTTGGCGGGAAGGGATGGGAGCCAAGGATGCCGCTCCCTACATCCAGGAAGCGCTGGCTATCGCAAGGGAAACTGACGACACGATGGTTCCTTTGCTTCTGTTCGTGGAGGCCAGGATCAGCGGCGCGAGCGGAGGCGCCGCGGACCACTACGTCGCTCGTGTCACGGACGCCCTGGCAATCCTGGACAATGCGGCCGATCAAAGCAGGGCGGCGACCCTTTATGCCTCGTTGAGCCAGGCCTATGGATGGGCCGGCCTCTTCAAGGAGGCGCTCGAGGCGAACGACCGCGCTCTTTCCCTGCTGCAGCATGTTCAGGATTTCGAGAACCGCTTCCTGGGATACAGCGTCGAGCATTGGACGCTCAGCCTGCGGGCGAGGATCCTGATCCATCTCAATCGGATCGACGAGGGAAGGGCATGGCTCGACCACATGCTCGCCCTCGGAGACGGCCGGATCGATCCGACGGTCCAGTTCATAAGCCACCTCGGCTACGTGGACCTCGCCTGGCTCTCGGGCGATCCGGACCTCGCTCATCGGCACGCGACGCGGGTGAGCCAGCTCGCCGAGCGCCACGGCACTCCTTACCTGAAAGTCTTCGCCTATGCCTGCGTCGCGATGGCAAAAGGGTTAGCGGGCGACGCCCTGGGAGCCATCCACGAGTTCGAGGAAGGGCTGAACTTCATGCATTCCGCAAGGGCGGCCTTGGACTACGAACCCGACATGATGGCCGGTCTGGCCGAATGCCAGGCCCTAGCCGGCCAGTACGGCGAGGCTCTTCTGACGGCCGAACGCACGATCGGTTTGTCCCGCGACCGGGCGACCCGTCTCACCGAATGCCGCGCCTTGATCGTCGCCGGGGAGGCCATGATCGCGCGGCGTGGGAAGGACCGCCGAAAGGATGCTCTGCGTCTCTTCGAGAAGGCCGAGGCGCTGATCCAGCTGACCGGGGCAACCATTCTGGAGTCTCGCCTGCAAGCCGCTCGGGAGAAGCTGCTCATCGGGAGTTCATGAGACGAAGCGTTTCGGAGGCGGCATGTGCCTGAGGGCGCTCAAGGGCTGCGGGGCTCGACGAGCAGCGTAAACTCGTTCATCCCGTAATCATCGATGACGCGGACGCGAGAGCCCAAATGCTTTTCGCAGAACTGACCCCATCGTTCCGGGCTCGTGCAATAGAGCCCCGTCCGCGCCCTCTGGCCGGATGACGGCAAATGGACGAAATTCACGGCAAAGCCCTTCCGGCTGCTGGTTCGGAGATGCACCAGCGTCGTTTCGATGAGCTGCTCCCAGACCGGGATCGGCTGATCGAGCATGACGTTGAAGATCCCGCTTGCGATGCCGTAATCCGCCAGGCGCGGGCACTCCTTGCCCTGGTGGAACCGGATCGTCTCCCCAGCCCAGCGCTTTCTGGCGCTGCGGACCATGGCGGGCGACAAGTCGATTCCGAGATAATCGACCTGGGTTTGTGAGTGATAGAGCGCCAGATAATCGAGAAGGGCGCCATACCCACACCCCAAATCGTTGAGCGAGAAGGGATTCTCGAAATCGCAGAGCGTGAGAAGCTTTCGGAAGCGCAGCGCCTGCGTCGGAAAGCAACTCCAGTCCACGCCCAGGGGGCTGGGGCCGTGGCGACGAAGCTTCTGCGTGTAGTATTGCCCGACCTGCCCATAGGCCTCGTCGAGTTCGGCGGAGCGACGACTGGTCATCCGGCCTGTGGACTACCTTCGACGAGGGGTCTTTTTCGCCGTTTTGGGCGCAGCCTTGGACGTCTTGGCTGTCTTAGCAGGAGTCTTGCGGGCTGTTTTCGACGCCTGCTGGGTCATCCGAGGGGCCGTTTTCGGAAGCATCGGCAGCGACACGATGATGTAGGGCTGCTCCATATAGAAGAACCCGGTTCTCGAATCTCTCACGACGACCCGGCGCCCTTCCTCGCTGCGGGAATCGTGAGCCTGGAAAAGCACCGGGAGAGGACGGCCTGATTCGAAATTCTCCACCATCATGTTCATGATGCGGTCGTTGCCGTTCACGCCGGGCTCATCGGAATCGTATTTGTCGAGGTCCCCGATGAGCTTGAGCCACCTGTTCCGTGCCCGGGCGTTCCAGAAGCCCCCGAGATTCAGGACGGCGACGCAGTCCCGGAAGGAACGCCCCCTTTGAAAGATCTGGAACTCCTTCTGCAGGACGCCCATCTCCTCGATGCCTCCGAAAGCCTCTCCCGGACCTTGCGACGGGCCGAAGCGAAGGTTCATGAGATCGAACAATCCAGAAATGAAGATATCGTCCTCTTTCATGATGCGGCCCATCACACCCTCCACTGTCCCAATGCGAAGATATTCCGTAAGGACAGATCGCATCAGCCGATAAAATAAATGTCAAGCTTACTTCGATGGGTACTTTGGGGTATCGGAGTATTGGCGCACAAAAAAATGCGTTCCCTTCCTCCTGGCAAGCTCTCCTGAACGTTCGCTCGCAAAAATAGGCTGATCTGTTCTCAATGTCCCTGATCGACACGACGCCTGCCGGATAAAAATGCCTGCCTGCCATTGCGTTGACGAAGAGGTAGGATTAAATAACCTCATCGCTTTCTGACATTATGTTTCATTCGACTCTGGCGATCGCCTTCTCCGAGGAGGAGAACCGGCGAGGCGTGCATCGTCTCTTCAGTCGGTCTTCTTCTCCGACACGCATTCGAAAGTTTCTCGGTACCCCGCGATGGCTGTCGTTACCTTCACCAACAACATGCGGCCTGGCCTCCGCCTGCAGGACTTCTTCACCGCGATCGTGGGCGAGATTGCCTACAGAGTGGAGGATGGGTTGGAAACGGCGACGTTCCAGGTTGATGTCGATCACATGATGTTCGACATCGTCTATCGGGGTTCTGCCATCAACGGGACTTCAGGGCAGGTTTCGTCGATTGAGGTACGGCGCGCCGGGGAGCTGTGGTTCACCTACGGGAGCGGCCCGATTCCGGTCGACTACGATGGCGGGCTAAGGGAGTTCCATCGAAGCGGCGCCGCAGGCGCGACCGTGATCCTGGGGGGCAGCGATCACTTCATCGGTTCCTCTCGTGGCGACTATATTGATGGCTATGGCGGCGACGACTACATCGACGGCGGGGAGGGTGCCGATACGCTGGATGGCGGGGCCGGGAACGATACCTATATCGTCGACAATCGAGATGATCGTGTCTTCGAAGCTGCCGGTGGCGGCTATGACATTATTTGGACGAGTGCCAATTTCGCCCTGGCGATCGAGTCCGAGATCGAAGAACTGAGAGCCGCCACCGGGGCAAACTCTCTGGCTCTGTTCGGTAACGACTTCTCGAATCGGATTGTTGGAACGTCAGGCGGCGACACGCTCGACGGAAAGGGTGGCGTCGACACCCTGGTCGGTGGTGCCGGTGACGATCTCTACCTTGTCGATACTGCGTTCGATGTCGTCTGGGAAGAGGCAGGGCAAGGGTATGACACGGTCATCACATCTGTGTCGTATGCGCTGGGCGACAATATCGAAGTTCTGAAAGCCGCCGGCGGCGACTTCTACCTTAGCCTGACCGGAAATGCGCTCTCGAACGAGATTTTCGGCAACGCGGGCGCAAATGTCATCGACGGCCGCGATGG
Source organism: Microvirga mediterraneensis (assembly GCF_013520865.1). Lineage (NCBI taxonomy): Bacteria > Pseudomonadati > Pseudomonadota > Alphaproteobacteria > Hyphomicrobiales > Methylobacteriaceae > Microvirga > Microvirga mediterraneensis. The sequence goes on along the minus strand of NZ_JACDXJ010000001.1, from coordinate 3,343,995 downwards.
GGATGATTGGCTCTATGGTGACGGCGGCAATGACGTCCTCTACGGAGGAAACGGGCATGACGTCCTCTACGGAGGAACCGGACGGAATCGGCTGCTGGGGCAGGACGGAAACGATACCTTGTACGGAGGGATGCACGCCGATACCCTGCTGGGCGGCGATGGCAACGACAAGCTCTACGGCGATGCCGGAAACGATTCGCTCGATGGTGGAGCGGGCAACGACACGCTGAACGGCGGCTGGGGACGCGATGTCTTCACGTTCAAGGACAAGCTGAACGCCAAAACCAACGTCGACACGATCAAGGACTTCGACGTCAAGGACGACACGATCCGCCTGGAGAACAGCATCTTCAAGAAGCTCGGCAAGGCCGGAAAGCTGAAACCTGACTTCTTCACCATCGGCAGCAAGGCGCAGGACAAGAACGACTACCTGATCTACAACAAGAAGACCGGGTACTTGTATTACGACCCGGATGGCTCCGGATCCAAGTCCAAAGCCCTTCTCTTCGCCAAGCTGAAGTCCGGTCTCGCCATGACCGATAAGGATTTCTACGTCATTTAGGATGCTGGCTTGAAACCGGCTTGCTCCTGCGCATCTGCCGGACGGACGGCTCTGCTCTTACTGGCAAACATCGACCCAGTCGGCGCCCACGAGCTCGGCCATGCGCTGAGGGTGGATGCGCACCGCCGCATGGATCGAGCCTGCCGCCGGCACCACCTCGTCGAAGGCCTTCAGGGAGATGTCGCAATAGACAGGAAGCGGCGTCGCCAATCCGAAGGGGCATACGCCGCCGACAGGGTGCCCTGTGAGCGTCTGAACCTGTTCCGCGTCCAGCATTGAGGCCTTGCCCCCGAAAGCCGCCTTGACCTTGCGATTGTCAAGGCGGGCCGTGCCGCTGGTGACGACCAGAAAGCTTTTCTCACCAACGCGCAACGACAGCGTCTTGGCAATCATTTCGGGCTCGACTCCGTGCGCTTCCGCCGCCTGGGTGACCGTGGCGGTGCTTGTCGGCATCTCGATGATCTCGATATCCGGCGCCTTTTGGGCGAGGAATGCGCGAACGGATTCAAGGCTCATGGTCGAGAGGCTCCTTGGCTGGAAGGCTGACGCGATCGGCATGCTATGAATGGCCCGCCTGGTGCGATCATCCCAGGATAGCCGCCGCGCCGTCTGCTGTGCAAATGCGTTTCTCTAGCCCTCGCCGTCGGGGTAATCGGCTCCACGGCTCGTTTCCGCCCAGTCCTCGATTTCTGCGAGAGTCTCCCTGAGCTTCTGCCGGATGCCGTCGAGCGCGATGGCCCCCAGAACCAGATGCTTGGGCGGATCTTGCGCCTCGACAGCCTTGATGATCGCTTGCGCAGCGCGGGCGGGGTCGCCCGGCTGCTTTCCGCTGTAGTTCGCCGTGGTTTCGAGGCGGGCGCCGACCGTGCCCTGGTAATCGGAAATCGTCGGGCGCCGCTGCTGCAGGGAACGGCCCGCCCAATCGGTGCGGAAGGGGCCGGGTTCGACACAGGTCACCTTGATCCCGAGCGGAGCGACCTCCTTGGCGAGCGCGTCCGACAGGCCTTCCACCGCATGCTTGGTAGCGGCATAATATCCGGAGCCCGGATAGCCGATGAAGCCTGCCTGCGACGAGATGTTGACGATGTGTCCGTGCCGACGGGCGCGCATGCCGGGAAGCACCGCCCGCATCATGGCGGCGAGACCGAAGACGTTCGTCTCGAACTGCGCGCGGATCTCGGCATCGTCGCCCTCCTCGATGGAAGCCTGATAGCCATAGCCGGCATTGTTCACGAGCACATCGATAGCGCCGAACCGCTCTTCGGCCGCTTTGACGGCGGCGGCGATGTCGTCGTTCCTGGTGACGTCGAGCGGTAGGGCAAGTGCCCTGTCCTCGTACCCCCGAGTCAGGTCCTGAACCCGCTCAACATCGCGGGCGGTCACGATCGCACGCCAGCCCCGTTTGAGTACCAGCTGGGCAAGTTCACGCCCGAATCCGGTGGAGCAGCCCGTAATGAACCAGACTGGATTCTCGTTGAGCGGCATGGGACATTCCTCTTCAGGGCAGGTTCGCGACGGGTGAGATATAGGCTCAGCCCAGAGCAGGGGAACCCCAAGGCTCCCGTCGCGTCGGTGCCGCCACCGGCTTTACATTCGTCCGAAATCGACGAGAGGCTCGTCGTAGATCGCCGTCAGCAGCCTGCCGTCGCCCTTGACCATGCCGCGATACATGCCGGAGCAGTTGAAGGGCAGAGACACGTTGCCCGCATGATCGACCGCCACGATGCCTCCGGAGCCGCCTGCCGGCGCCAGCATGTCGATCACCACGGCACGCGAGGCGTCTTCCAGGGACTGGCCCGCATAGCGCATACGCGAGGCGATCTCGTGAGCGGCCGCGTAGCGGATGAAGATCTCGCCGTGACCCGTGGCCGAAATGGCGCAGGTCTCATTGTCCGCCCAGGTTCCGGCGCCGATCACCGGACTGTCGCCGACGCGTCCCGGCGCCTTTGCGGTCATTCCCCCGGTGGAGGTTGCTGCGGCAAGGTTCCCGTGGCGGTCGCGGGCCACCGCGCCGACCGTGCCGTGCTTGCGCGACTCGTCCTGGTCGTCGGCGCCGCTCTTGCGCATGGCGAGCGTTTCCTGCAGGGCGTTCCAGCGCTGTTCCGTGTAGAAATAGGAAGCCTCCTCGAAGGCAAGGCCCTGCTTGCGGCAGAACTCCATGGCGCTGTCGCCGATGAGGATCACGTGGCCTGAACGTTCCATCACGGCGCGGGCGGCGAGAACCGGGTTGCGCGGACCGCAGATGCCCGCGACGGCACCGGCCGAGCGGTCGCGGCCATCCATGATCGCGGCGTCCATCTCCTGCTTGCCGGCCGAGGTATAGACGGCCCCGCGCCCGGCGTTGAAGAGCGGCTCGTCCTCGAGGGCCATGACCGCGGCCGACACGGCATCGAGCGCGGCCCCGCCATCGGCGAGAACGGCGCGGCCGGCGTCCAGGGCCCGGCGCAGGCCCGCATGGTATGCGACTTCCCGTTCGGGCGTCATCTTGCTGCGGAGGATCGTACCCGCCCCGCCATGGATCGCGAGGGCGAAATCGTTATTGGAGGTCGTGCTGCCGGTCATGGTGTTCACGCTTCGGGTGAGAGGGATTTCAGAGTTTCGAAGAGGCCCGGACGATGATGCCCCGAGCGGCCGGTCATGGAGCTTGCGGCGACGAGCGCATCGAGCACGGCCTCCTGCGTTGCGTCGGCCATGGCTTCGAAGAGGAGATCGATGCGATCCTCGTTGAGAATCCGAAGACCGATGAGAGCCGCCTTCTCATCGTGGGACAGGATGTTGGCGTTGGTAAAGCCGAGCGCGATGTCGCCGCTGCCATGCCCCCAGAAGGATCCCAGGCGCGCCAACCCGACGCCGGAGCGGCGGATGACGCGCTTGAGTTGCCGATCGCTCAGCGGAATATCCGTGGCGGCAACGATGATGATGGAGCCCTTCTCCGTCTGCTTCCCGTCTGGGGCGCTCGAAGGCGAGACGATCCTGCCGTCGGGCAGACGGAGGTCTCCGGAGCGCCCGAAATTCGACAGGACGAGCACACCGAGGTGAAAGCTTGAACCGTCGAGGTCCAGACGGCGGGAGGATGTGCCGATTCCGCCCTTGAATCCGAAGGTGCTCATCCCGCAGCCGGCTCCTACGGAACCGACGGCGCATTGCGATGATGCGGACTCCAGGGCAGCGCGGGCATCCGATTCGGTGATCGCCAGTGCCTGAATGTCGTTCAGGTAACCGTCATTGCACTCGAACACGACCGGATTCACGGTGGCGGTCTCGCGGCCGATATCCGGGTTCCGCGCGATGGCATGGCGCACGAGAGCGGTGCAGCAGGTGCCGACCGAGAGCGTATTGGTGAGGAGGATCGGCGTCTCGATAGTGCCCAGCTCCTCCACCTGCACCAGGCCCGCGCTTTTGCCGAAGCCGTTCAGGACATGAACGGCCGCGACGGGCTTCTGCCGATAAAGATTTCCGCCATGGGGCACGATCGCCGTCACCCCGGTGCGGACATCGCCATCGACCAGCGTCCGATGCCCGACCAGCACGCCTGGGACATCGGCAATGCTGTTGAGGGCGCCGGCGGGCAGCGTGCCGCAGGCGAAGCCGAGGTCCCGGGCGCGGGGAGGGCGGCTCATAGGGCGCATTCCGCCTTAACGAAGGCGGCGATCTCCGCGTGGGTGGCGACCCAGACATCCGAGCGGCGGGTAACCTCCTCGAGAAGCTTTTCAAGAATCCAAATGCGGGAGCGGTAGCCGGTCACATGCGGATGCATGGTCAGCAGGAAGAGCCCGCCTTCCTCGTAGGCCCGTTCGAACTCACGGAAGAAGATGTCGAAGACCGCGGTCGGCGGCGTATGCGGGCGCAGGCCGTTGAAGCGATGCATGTTGAAATACACCGCGTCGTCGCGGATCCACTCCACGGGAAGCTCTACGATGCCCGTGGGTTCTCCGTGTTCCACCAGTTCGTACGGATCGTCGTCGGCCATGAGCGATGAATCGTAGAGGAGCCCGAGCTCCCGCTCGATACGCAACGTGGTGGGGCTGAAATCCCAGGACGGAGTGCGCAGGCCCACGGGACGTACGCCGGTGATCCGCTCCAAGGTGTCGGTCGCGCGGCACATCAGGTCGCGCTCGATCTCGTAGGGCAGCTGGCTGTTGAGCTCGTGAATCCAGCCGTGGATGCCGATTTCGTGACCTTCCGCGACGACCCTGCGCTGCTCGTCCTCGTAGAGGAGGGCCGCGACGGCGGGAACGAAGAAAGTCGCCTTGGCATCGTATTTGGCAAGCGCGTTGAGGATACGCGGTACACCCTGCCGGTTGCCGTACTGTCCCTGAGACATGCGGCCGATGGATTTGCCGCCATCGCGCAGTTCGTTCGTCTCATGGTCCGAATCAAAGGAGAAAGCGACGGCGCAGCGGGCGCCGTTCTTCCACTTGGCGGGCTTCATGGAGCGGCCGGCGCGTACATGGTCCACCTTGCCGCGCCATGTCTGCTCGTCCCAACGCCAGGGCTGGCTGCTGATATCGTCCATGGTTCTTAAAATCCTTCGTTCAATATCTGTCTACTCGGGCCCAGCTCAGGAGCGTCCGCCATCGGCGGAGATGATCTGCCCTGAAATCCATGAGGCCGCGTCGGAAACCAGGAACAGGACGGCGTTGGCGATGTCCTGCGGATGGCCCAGGCGTCGTGTATGGATGCTCTCTACAAGACGAGCCTGGCCTTCCGGGCCATAGCTCTCCCACTGGCGCTGCGTCGCCGGGTTCGACAGCACGAATCCGGGAGCAACGCTGTTCACGGTGACGCCGTACGGGCCGAGTTCGAAGCTGAGCTGCTTCGTCAGCCCGACAAGGGCATGCTTCGAGGCCGTATAGGCCTGGATGCCGGTCAGGCTCGGGCGAAGTCCGGCGCCGGACGAGATGTTGACGATGCGACCGAACTTCTGGCGCTTCATGTACGGGGCCACGGCCTGCGAGCACCAGAATGCGCCGTGTACGTTGGCTTCGAAGAGAACGAGCCAGTCCTGCTCGCTCACCTCTTCGATCGGTTTCGCCACCTGCCCGCGAACGCCGCCGGCGCAGTTGACGAGGATGTCGATGCCGCCGAGGCTCTCCGCCATCTCGTCGAAGACGCGGCCGACCGCGGCGCGATCGGCAAGGTCGAGGGTGCGAGTCGCCTTGGCTCCGGCCTCGGCGGCAACGCGCAATCCGGCCTCGTCCAAGTCGAGCGCCCACACATGGGCACCCTCGGCCGCGAGGCACTGGACGATGCTTCTGCCGATGCCCTGAGCCGCTCCGGTCACGGCGACGCGGCGATTGGTGAAATCCAGGATCATGGCGTCAGCATCTCGTCGAGGGTGGACCAGGATTGTTCGCGCCGCCCGTCCTCGATGTCGTGGATCAGTTCGACGAGCCTGCGGATGGCCGGCGTCGGAATGCCGGCGTCCTGGCCGAGGGTTGCGATGATGGCGATCTGCGCGTCCACTTCGGTCTTGCGCTTGCGCACCGCGAGATCGCGCCAGATGCCGGAATGGGTCTTGGCCGTGTGCCGGTTGAACTCGGCCATGTCGGCGACGGAACGGCGCGCCGCTGCCTCGTCGGCTCCCGGCATGAAGGCGTGGGGGTCGAAACCGTTGAAGCCCAGCGGCTTCACGCCACGGGCCTTCGCGACTGCCATGACCTCCTGGCCGAGACGGTGATAGACCGGGAAGTGACGCTCGGAGGCGAGGTTTTCCGACATCGAGGCATTCGTCAGCGCCGTCGCGAACAGCAGCGAGCCGTAGCCGAGCTTGCCCCAGAGATAGCCCCAGATATTGTCGGTGAGCACGGCCTTCGGCTCGAAGATCGACAGCAGGCGATGGTAGTCGCGGATGGAATCCGTCGTCTGCCCGTCAAGCCCGCCGACGGCAACTGCGGCGCGGTTGCCGAAGAGAATGCGGCCGGGTTCGAGCCAGTCGGCACCGAAATTGACGAAGCAGCCGATAGTGCGCTCGGCACCGATTTCTTCGGCAATGACGATCTCGTTCAGCCCATTCTGGGCGGAGAGCACGGTGCCGTCCTCGGCGAGGTGCGGCTTCAGGGCGCGCACGGCCTCGCGGGTGTGGTGTGCCTTGACGGCCAGGATGATGCGCTTGAACCGTCCTTCGACCTCGCTGGGGCGAACCGCCTTCACGGCTTGCCGAAAGGTCTCGACCGGCCCCTCGATGAAGAGGCCGTCGCGGTTCATGGCGTCCACATGCGGCTCGACGATGTCGACGAGCAGCACGTCCTCGCCTGCGCGGGCGAGATAGGCGCCCAGCGTTCCGCCGATGGCGCCGGCGCCCCAGATCAGAATGGTGTTCTCGTTCATTACCAGTTCTCGATCAGCGCGCGGGTTTCTTCGATGGCGACCGCCCAGACGGCGTTCATGTCTTCGTCCGACCGCTGGAAGTAGCCGCCGAAATTGCCTTCCTGGAGGATCTCGCGGACACCTTCCGGGCCGAACGTGCGCATGCGTTCCAGATCGACCATCGGCTTCTGGTGGGAGGGCTGCTCGATGCCGGGCAGACGAGTCCAGGGGAAGTTCTCCATCCAGGAGGCGTGGGAGGCGACCGGGTCGATCTGCTTCACCTTCTCGAACGTGCGCGGCGCATTCCACCAGTTGTGGAACTTCACGCGGCAATCGGGATTCTCGCCCATCCACTCGATCGCCGCCGTCTGCCCGGGCGTATTGCCGCCATGGCCGTTGACGAAGAGAATCCGGCGGAAGCCGGTGCGCTTCAAGGATTCGAGAATGTCGGTGATGATGCGGAGATAGGTATCGGCCTTCAGGGAGATGGTTCCCGGATAAGCCATGAAATAGGGCGTGATCCCGTAGGCCTGCACGGGGAAGACCGGCACGCCCGTCGGGGCTGCGGCCTCGGAGGCCACACGCTCGGCCAGAATGCTGTCGACGGACAGGCTCAGATAGGCGTGCTGCTCCGTGCAGCCGAGCGGAATGACGGCGCGATCATCCGTCTTCAGGTATTCTTCGACCTGAAGCCAGTTCATCTCACTGATTTTCATGAAGGGTCTTCCTCTTGCGTAACGATGGATGAGCGCAATCGCTCCAACACGGGGAGCAGGGTGGCGCGGATGGCATGGGGATCCGGCACGTAGCGGAACTCCATGGCCTGCCGGTTCTTCGGCAGCATCTTCTTGACGGTCGCTTCGGCACCGCTGGCATAGATCGCCACATCGACCTGGGACAGGAATGCCTCCAGATCGGGAGCCGTGATCAGGCGCACGTCCACATCGGACACGTGCGGCGCGAAGCGCAGCACGCCAGGCTTCATCAAGGCGGTGAACTCGGGAAAGATCGACACGATTCCGACACGCGCCATGGGATCGATCATGGCGAGCTGCGCCCTGGTCTCCTCCGCTGGAATGAAGCTCAATCCAACGACGGGAATGCCGGTGGGAACGAGATGCTCGACCTCGCCGCGACGGTGAGCGAGCGTGACGCAAACATCGCAGGGCAGGGGAAAGGTCTCGCCCGCATGGAGGGCGTCGACCGTCGTCACCGTGATGGTATCGCCCGTGCCGAGATATTCCTGAATCCTGTTGGCATATTGTCGTGTCGTGTCGACGAAGTTGCCCACCATGACGAGGCGCAGAGGTCGAGACGGTGTCGGGCCACGCGCAGCGCGGGCATTAACCAGAGAAGAAACGACGGAGGGCGCGAGACCGAGGTTCTCGGCTTCATTAAAGAGCGTTTCGATTCGGTTCTGGATCTTGCGGATCGCGGAAGAGCGCAGACCGTCGCTGCTGTGTCCGTCGCCCACGTAGGTGCCGGCACCCGGCTTCGCCTCGAGGAGGCCGGCTTCGCGCAGTTCGCGGTACACCGTCGCGACGGTCATGTGCGCGATGCCGGCACGCTCCGCCAGTTCCCGTACCGAAGGAAGGCGCTGGCCCGTGGGCAACTCGCCGAGCGCGATGCCGAACTCGATCAGGCCGCGCAGCTGGATGCCGAGTGGCACGGGGAGAGAACGGTCGAGCGCCGCCGCGAGATTGGCAAGAATGCGCTCATCTGGCGTCCGTTCCGTTTCTTTATAACGGGTGCCTTCATAAGCGTCAGGTGTTGGTACAGGTTTGGGCACGGCGCTGTTGACTTTTCGTAACCGAGTGACCTACCGTTCTAATCGATAAGAACACCTTGGACGAAAAGCCAGGGTCTTAGCAAGAGGGGAAGTGAAGTGAAACAAAACTTCAAACTTGGTGGATCGCTCGTCGCAGCCGTCGTTCTCGGAACGGTGCTCTGCGGGTCTGTTTCCGCGCAAACGCTGACCATGGGATTGCGCGCCGGCCCCGACTCGATCGACCCGCATTGGTCGACGCTCGGCAGCCAGGCGGAAGCCCTGCGCCACATCTTCGATACGCTCGTGATGTCCGATGAGAACCTGGGGCTGAAGCCCGGTCTCGCCACGTCCTGGAAGCCGATCGACGATACGACCTGGGAATTCAAGATCCGCGAGGGCGTGAAATTCCATGACGGATCCGATCTGACCGCCGAGGACGTGAAGTTCTCGATCGATCGCATCCCGGTCGTCACCGGCCCCATGAGCATGACCATCTACACGAAGCAGGTCGCGGAGACGAAGGTCGCCGACAAGTACACCCTGCATGTGAAGACGAAGTCTCCCGCGCCGACGCTGCCGAACGATTTCATCCGCCTCTTCGTCGTGTCGAAGAATGTCGGTATGGAGGCTCGCAACGAGCAGTTCAACTCCGGCAAGGCCGCCATCGGCACGGGACCGTACAAGTTCGTGTCCTGGGAGCCCAAGGGCGATCTCGTCCTCGAGCGCAATGACAATTACTGGGGTGGAAAGCAGCCCTGGCAGAAGGTCGTCCGCAAGGAAATCCCGAGCGATCCGGCCCGCATGGCAGCCTTGAAGTCCGGCCAGGTCGATCTCGTCAATTACGTGCCTGCGACCGATTACGCGGCGATGCAGAAGGACAAGTCGGTCGACACCTTCGTGGCCGATTCGGTGTACTTCCTGAACCTCACGCCGAACGTGAAGGAGACCCTTCCGAAGAAGGTTAAGGTCGACGGCAAGGAAATCGACGCCAACCCGCTGCGCGATCCCAAGGTGCGTGAAGCGCTGGATCTCGCCATCGACCGCAAGACCCTCGTCCGCGTCGTGCTCGAAGGCCTGGGGCGCCCGGCCAACCAGCTGATGCCGTCCAACTTCTTCGGCGGCAACAAGAACCTGCCCGAGCGTCCCTACGATCTGGCCAAGGCGAAGCAGCTTCTCGCCGATGCCGGCTACCCGAAGGGCTTCGAGATCGACTTCCACTGCACCAACAACCGCCTGCCCGGCGACGGCGCGGTGTGCGAAGCGCTCTCGCAGATGTGGGCCCGCGCCGGATTGAAGGTGAACGCCAACGCGCTCAACGGCACGGTGTTCTTCCCGGCTCAGCAGAAGGGCGAGTTCTCGCTCTGGATGAGCGGCTGGGGCACGCTGACCGGCGAGGCGAGCTACACTTATGGTTCGCTCGTGCACACGGCGGATCCATCGATCGGCCTCGGCGCCTTCAACAAGCAGGGCTACTCCAATCCGGAAGTGGACAAGCTGCTTCAGGAAGGTGCCCGCACCATGGACGATCCGAAGCGCCGCGCTCTCTTCGAGAAGGTGACGGAGGTCTCCATGAACGACCGGGCGCTGATCCCGACCGTTCAGATCCAGACGGTCTGGGCCGCCAAGAAGGGCATGCTCACGATCCCGGCCCGCGTCGACCAGGAGACCCTGGCCTACGAGATCAAGCCGAAGAGCTGATCGCATCGATAAAAGGCCGGGCGTTTCGGCCCGGCCCGTTTCTCTTCCGGAGGGAAGTTCCTTTCCCTCCGGTTTTCTGATTGATGGATGCCTGGGAGGATCGGGCAGCTTGTTCCTCGCTCCCCGGCATTTCGACACCATGCACGAGACAGCATGATTGGTTTTCTTATTCAGCGCGTTCTGCAGGCGCTCATGGTCGTCATCGCGATGTCGATCATCGTGTTCCTCGGCGTCTACGCCATCGGCAACCCCATCGACGTGATGATCGACCCCGCGTCGGATCAGGCACTGCGCGAGGCTTTGATCCATCGCTATGGCCTCGATCGCCCGCTGTACGAGCAGTACTTCGTGTTCATGAACAACATGCTGCACGGAGATCTCGGCGAGTCGTTCATCTATCGTCTGCCGGTGCTGAACCTGATCTGGTCGCGCTTTCCGGCAACCCTGGAGCTTGCGCTGACCGCGATGCTGATCGCCACAGGCCTTGGCATTCCGCTCGGGCTCTGGGCCGGATACAAGCCGGATTCGCTTTCCGCCAAGGCGATCATGGGGCTCTCGGTTCTCGGCTTCAGCGTTCCGAGCTTCTGGGTCGGCCTTCTGCTCATCATGGCCTTCGCGGTGGAGCTCGGCTGGCTGCCGTCGGGCGGGCGCGGTCCGACCACGCAGGTGCTCGGCATGAACCTGTCGATCACCTCGCTCGAGGGCTGGAGCTACATCATCCTGCCGGCGTTCACCCTCGCGCTGTTCAAGCTCGGCCTGCTGATCCGTCTGACGCGCGCGGGCACGGCCGAGGTGATGAGTTCCGATTACGTGCGCTTCGCCCGCGCCCAGGGGCTTTCCGAGAGCAAGGTCGTCGGCCTCCACGTGCTCAAGAACATCTCTATCCCCATCGTGACGGTCTTCGGACTGGAGCTCGGCTCGACGCTGGCCTTCGCGGTGGTGACGGAAACGGTCTTCAACTGGCCCGGCATGGGCAAGCTCATCATCGACTCCATCACCGTGCTCGACCGTCCCGTGATGGTCGCCTATCTCATCCTCGTGGTCTTCCTCTTCGTTATGATCAATCTCATCGTCGATCTGGTCTACGGCCAGCTTGATCCGCGCATCCGCGTGAAGGCGGCATCATGAGCAGTTCTCCCGCTCTCCCACTGCCGGCCGAGACCGGCTGGAGCCGGCTCTCGAACTTCTGGGCGGATTTCCGCCAGAGCCCGGTCGCCGTGGCGGCGCTCGTCGTCGTCGCCGTCGTGGTCCTGATGGCCGTCTTCGCCCCGTTCGTCGCCCCGCAGGATCCTTATAACCAGGAAGCGCTGGACCTGTTCGACGCCCGCCTCGAGCCCGGCGAAGTCGGCTCCGGCGGCTATGTCCACTGGCTCGGCACCGATGCGGCCGGGCGCGATCTCTTCTCGGCCATCCTCTACGGCTTGCGCACGAGCCTGATCGTCGGCGTCATGGCGGGCAGCCTGGCGCTCGTCCTGGGCACGACGGTCGGCCTCATCGCGGCCTATTACGGCGGCCGTGTCGAGGCGCTCATCATGCGCATCATCGACCTGCAGCTCTCGCTGCCGGCGATCCTTCTCGCGCTGGTCCTCGTCGCCATGCTGGGGCAGGGGCTGATGCAGCTCGTCGCCGCCCTCGTGGCCGCGCAATACGCCTACTTCGCCCGCACGACCCACGGGGCGGCCAGCGCGGAACGGCGCAAGGACTACATCGAGGCGGCCCTCTCGACGCCCTTGCCCGCGCGCCACGTTCTCTTCCGGCACCTGCTTCCCAATGCGCTGCCGCCCCTGATCGTGGTGGCGACCGTGCAGGTGGCGAACTCCATTGCGCTGGAGGCGACGCTGTCCTTCCTGGGGCTCGGCCTTCCCATCACGCAGCCGTCGCTGGGCTCGCTCATTTCCAACGGCTTCCAGTTCCTGCTGTCCGGCCGCTACTGGATCTCGATCTATCCCGGCATCGCCCTGATGCTGACGGTCGTCGCCATCAATCTCGTGGGCGATCAGGTCCGCAACGTTCTGAACCCGAGGCGCAGCCGATGAGCGATGCGGTCCTTCGTGTCAAAGACCTTCAGACGCAGTTCCAGACCAGGGCCGGCGTTCTGAAGGCAGTCGACGGCGTCAGCTTCGAGGTCGGCCGCGGCCGCATCCTAGGCCTCGTCGGCGAGTCCGGCTCCGGCAAGAGCGTGACGGGCTATTCCATTCTCGGCCTGATCGAGCCGCCCGGCAGGATCGCCGGCGGCGAGGTCCTCCTGAACGGCAAGGATCTGACCGGCCTGAAGGGCGAGGCCATGCGGAAGGTCCGCGGCGCCCAGATCGCCATGGTCTTCCAGGATCCGATGATGACCCTCAATCCGGTCCTCAAGATCGGAACGCAGATGATCGCCGCCGTGCGGGCGCACGACAAGGTCTCGCGCAAGGTGGCCCGGGGCCGGGCGCGCGACGCGCTTGCCAAGGTGGGCATTCCGAGCCCCGAGGAGCGTCTCGACGCCTATCCGCACCAGCTCTCGGGCGGCATGCGCCAGCGTGTGGCCATCGCCATCGCTCTCCTGCATAGCCCCGCTGTCATCATCGCGGACGAACCGACGACGGCGCTCGACGTCTCGATCCAGGGCCAGATCCTGGCCGAGGTGCGTCGTCTTGCGGACGAGACCGGCACCGCCTTCGTGTGGGTGACGCACGACCTCGCCGTCGTGTCGAGCCTCGCGGACGATATCTGCGTCATGTATGCGGGCAGGGTCGTGGAAAGCGGTCCGGCCGCCGATGTGATCGCATCGCCGCGTCATCCCTACACTGCGGGCCTCCTCGCATCCGTTCCGGCCGAGCACGAGCCCGGGACGAAGCTTCCGCAGGTTCCGGGATCGACGCCGTCTCTGGCCAACCTCCCACCGGGCTGCGCCTTCGCGCCCCGCTGTGCCAAGGCGGGAACCGCCTGCACCACGACGCCGCCTGTCCAGACCTTCGAGGACGGACGCACCGCCCTATGCCATTACCCGATCGAGCCCGTTTCATGCCAGCCGCTCTCCTTGACATCGACCACGTATCGAAGCGCTTCGTAAAGCAGCCCAACATCGGCGAGCGCATCGCCGGTATGCTGGGTGTGGGGCCGAAGGCCGAGACCGTGCGCGCGGTGACCGATGTCAGCTTGTCGGTCGCCAAGGGCGAGGTCGTGGGCCTGGTTGGCGAGTCCGGCTGCGGGAAGTCGACGCTCGGGCGCATGATCGCCGGTATCTACACGCCGAGCGACGGCAAGATCCTGTTCGACAAGGTCCCCGTGGCCAAGTCGCAGGGCCGTCGGACGCAGAAGCTGACGACACGCGTACAGATGATCCACCAGGATCCCTTCGCCAGCCTCAATCCTCGCATCCGGATCGGCGACACGGTGGCCGAGGGGCCGGTGGCGCACAATATCGTCAAGGGACGCGACGCGGATTCCTACGTGGCGGATCTCCTCGGGCGCGTCGGGCTCGACCCGAGCTATCGCAGGCGCTTTCCCCATCAGTTCTCCGGCGGTCAGCGCCAGCGCATCGCCATCGCCCGCGCGCTCGCCATGAAGCCGGATCTGCTGGTGCTCGACGAGCCGGTGGCATCCCTCGACGTATCGATCCAGGCGCAGGTGCTCAACCTGTTCATGGATCTGCGCCAGGATCTCGACCTGACCGGCATCTTCATCAGCCACGATCTCGGCGTGGTGCGGCACGTCTCTGACCGGGTCGCGATCATGTATCTCGGCCGGATCGTCGAACTGGCGCCCACCTCGGAACTCTACGCCGCTCCGAACCATCCCTATACGCGCGCGCTCTTCGAAAGCGTTCCGCGCATCGGTGTAGGCAAGAAGAGCTTCCGCCCGATCGCGGGCGAGATTCCGTCGCCGCTTCACCCTCCGAGCGGATGCCACTTCCATCCGCGCTGCCCCTTCGCCGGTCCGCGCTGCAAGCGGGAAACGCCCCCTCTCACGGGCATCGCCCCGGGCCGCTTCTCCGCCTGCCATCTCAACACCGGCGGCACGGACTAATCGAGACGACCGATAGATGACCCAGCAAGCCTCTCTCGTGGCGCTCCAGGAGCGCATCGCCGCCGTCAACGACGTGCTCAATGCGACGTCCGTCCTGACATGGGATTCCCGCACCATGATGCCTGCGGGCGGGGCGGAAACCCGCGGTCATCAAATCGCGACTCTGACCCGCGTCGCGCGCGATCTGCTGCTCGCACCGGAGACCGAGAAGGCGCTCGAGGACGCCGAACGGGTGGTGGAAGGGCTTGCGGAAGATTCCGCCGAGCGGCGCATGGTGCGGCAGACGCGCCATGCGGTCGATCACCACAAGCGGGTTCCGGCGTCTCTGATCCAGGAACGTGCGGCTCTTCGCACCGTCGCCCAGGCGGCCTGGATCGAGGGGCGCTCGAAGAGCGATTTCTCGATTTTCGCGCCTCATCTTGCCAAGACGGTCGAATTGTCCCGCGCCTATGCCGACTGCATCGGCTGGAGCGAGCATCCCTACGACGCCATGGTGTCGATCTATGAGCCGGGCGAGACGGCCGCGAGCCTCAAATCCCTGTTCGGGGAACTGCGCGCCGGGCTTCTTCCGATCCTCGATATCGCACGGTCTCGCCCAACTCCCCGTTCGGACTTCCTGTTCCGCGACTATCCGGAAGACGGGCAGCGCGCCTTCGGATTGAGCCTCGCTGAGAAACTCGGATACGATTTCAAGCGGGGTCGCCTGGACACGACGGTGCATCCCTTCGAGGTGTCGTTCACCCGCAACGACGTGCGCATCACCACCCGCTACAACCGGAACTACCTTCCGGCTTCGATGTTCGGCACCGCTCACGAGGTCGGGCACGGGCTCTACGAGCAGGGCGTCGACCCCGCCTATACCCGCACGACGCTGGCAACCGATCTCGTGGGCCTCTATGCCGTCGGCGGGACCAGCTTCGGCGCCCACGAGTCCCAATCACGCCTGTGGGAAAACCACATCGTCCGCAGCCGCACCTTCTGGCAGCTGCACTTCCCTGAGCTGCAAAAGCATTTCCCCGATCAGCTCGGCGACGTGAGCGCGGAGGAGTTCTATCGCGCCGTGACCCGCGTCGAGCCCGGCTTCATCCGTGTCGAGGCGGATGAGCTCACCTACGACTTCCACATCATGCTGCGGGCGGACATCGAATGCGCCCTCATGGACGGATCGCTGCCCGTCGCCGACCTGCCCGACGCCTGGAACGCTGCGATCAAGCGCGATCTCGATCTCGTCGTGCCGGACGATGCCAAGGGCGTCCTGCAGGACGTGCATTGGTCCACGGGCTATATCGGTTCCTTCCCGACCTACACGATCGGCAACGTCATGGGCGCCCAGATGATGGACACCCTGCGCCGGCAGAAGCCGTCCCTCGATGCGGCCATCGAGGCCGGCGAGTACTCGGCCCTGGCGGAAGAGCGGCGCAGCCGGATCTGGCAGCCCGGCCGACGCTTCCAGCGCGACGAGCTGCTGCAGCGCGAAACCGGGCGGGGTCTCGATCCGGCGCCTTACCTCGCCTATCTGCGGGACAAATACGCGGCGTAAGATGTTTCAAGCCGGGTGAGATAGGCTGCAGCGGACAGGTCCGCTGCAGCCTGCTTGGTTCTCAGCCCGATTGCCATCGACCAGCGCTCGGCGCAGTTCGCCTGAGCTCAGGCGCACGCAGCATCCGACCAGTAAGTGCGGCTGCGGGCATTGACGGGCGATCCCGCGGCGTCGTTCAGGGCTAAAATCGCCTCGTGGAAGCGTTGCGCTTCATCCGGGCCGGCGAGGATCCTCAGGCTATGGATGATGCGGGTGATGCGCAGGTGGTTGTGATCGTACCCGGTGAGCCACCAGCGCGTCTCGCGGTAGAATTGCAGCATTCGCTCGGTCGCTCGTGCGAGATTGTCCTGGGCCGCCTGGTCCGCCCTGATCGCATCGATTTCGGCCTGCGTCAGGACTGGGGCTCCCGGTTGGGCGGCGCTGCGGGTCGGAAGCGGGAACAGCCACTGGATATAATCGTGCACCTCTTCCAGCCGGTCATTGGAGAAGCCGAGCACATCGGCCACGAGGCGCCCCCGGCCGTCGCGCCCGGTGCCGGCGAGAAAGGCATGGAGAGGTCCTGTCGTGGATAGAGCCATGGCCGTGCCTCCGGTTGGGAGGCACAGCTTAGAGCCTCAATCGATCTCAGGCCAGAAGGCTGACGAAGAAGCGGGCGCAGACGAGCAGAAGGAAGACGCCGAAGGCCACCTCGAGGCGGCGCTTCGAGAGCCGGTGAGCGAGACGCGCGCCGACCGGCGCCATCCAGGTGCTGGTGGGAATGAACAGCAGGAAGCCGAGCAGCGAGACATAGCCCAGGGCCAGAGGCGGCTGGAAGGCGATGACGTTCGGATAATCGGCCATGTGCGGCCAGCCGGCATAGATGTAGCCGATGGCGCCGGGGATGGAGATCAGGATGCCGAGGCCCGACGAGGTCGCCACCGCCTGGTGGATCGGGCGGTTGTAGAAGGTCATGAACAGGTTGGAGAGCTGGCCGCCGCCGATGCCCATGAGCGCCGAGAGGATGCCGATCAGCCCGCCATAGGCCACCATGATGGGCTTCGCCGGCATGTCGAGGCCGAAGCGCCAGGTGTCCTTGCCGAAGAGGAGGCGGATGGCCGAGATGCCCGCCACCACTACGAACACGGTCTTGAACAGGTCGGCCGGGGCGTAACGGGCGATGACGCTGCCCAAGCCGACGCCGAGGACCACCGGCACGGCCCAGACCCGCAGGATGCTCATGTCGACCGCGCCCTTGGCCTTGTGCGCCGAGAAGGAGCGCAGGGAGGTCGGGATGATGATGGCGAGCGAGGTGCCGACGCAGAGCGGCATGCGGACCTCCTCGGGCACCTCCAGGATTCGGAAGAGCTCGTAGAGGATCGGCACGGCGACCGCGCCGCCGCCGACGCCGAAGACGCCGGCCAGCAGGCCGGTGATCGCGCCGGCCGCCAGGAGCGCCACCACGAGCCAGGCGAGATCGAACAGAGGAATGCCAAACATCGGGAAGGTCCATCGGAGGGAGGAAGCTCGCCGTAGGATCTTTTCGATCCACCGGCAAGTTGCACTATGGCAGGGGCATCTAGTGGTGACTCCACTGACGCGGAATCACCTCTCTCTTCTTTGCGTGACCGGATTTTTTGACGGTGAACCGGGTCCACGTCACCGAAACATGCTCTAGCTTGAGGTGCGTCCCGAATACTTTTCCTGGTAATCGCGCGCCCTCTGGTCGATCCATGGCCGGTCCGTGACGCCGCCGGGATTGGCGCGCGTCGCCATGGCGTCCATGAAGGCCAGAAAGCGCTCGTGAGCGACGCCGTAGAGCCGGCGCAGCTCGTCCAACGGCTCCGGATGATCGTCCACGCGTAGATCGAGCATGGGATAAGGCTCGTCGTGCCAGACCTTGATCGCGGCGGATTGCTTGCCGCGCTTGTCGCCGCCTTCGGCCTGACCGGCGTCGAGCGCCGTCATGAGGCGATCCGCGAAGGGCAGATCCATGCGACGCTTGTAGGTTTCGAGCGTCGCCTCGATGACGGTTGGGCCGGCCAGCATGTTGCCCGCGACCGAGACGCCTTCGTCGGTCAGATGCCCGCACCAGTCGATGCAGTCCGAACCGGTATGGGCGGCCGTGCGGCCGTCCCGGTCGATCACATGGAGCTGGCGCGATCCACGGCCGGGATCCTGCGCCGTGAGGATCGAGACGATCTCCTCGGCACTTCGTCCCTCTGCCAGGAGGCGGATGCCGTCCGTGCCATAAAGGGGATTGACCAGAGCCTGCGTGGCCAGCGCACCCATCCGTGCCGCGCCATAGGGGCAAAGCGCCCCCACGGCGAAGAACTTGGTGGTGACGGCGACGCCGAAGGCGCCGGTGTCAGGGTCCTTGGCGATGATCGACCAGGTCATGATGCGCCTTCCTCAGCGTCCGATCGCATAGGCCTGCATGAGACGCGGCGTGGCGGCGCCGTGGAGCAGACCGTCCTTGTCGCGGCTCGCCGCCACGAGGCGGCCGACCGTCCAGGCAGGCGCGACCTCGATCTCGTGGCCGCGCGCGCGCAGATCGTCGAGCACTTCCGCGCCGTAGGTTTCCTCGGCCATGAGGTGGCCGGGCTTCTGCTCGCGCGGATAGAACGAGGAGGGGAAATGCGCCGTGTGCGACATCGGCAGGTCGATCGCCTCCTGCAGGTTCAGCCCGTGATGGGCATGGCGCAGGAAGAGGAGGAGCTGCCACTGCTCCTGCTGGTCGCCGCCCGGTGAGCCGAAGACCATGTAGGGCTCGCCGTCCTTCTCCGCGAGGGTCGGTGTGAGTGTCGTGCGGGGACGCTTGCCCGGCGCCAGGCTCGCCGGCAGCCCCTCTTCGAGCCAGAACATCTGGGCGCGCGAATTGAGCATGAAGCCGAGTTCCGGAATGACCGGCGAGGATTGCAGCCAGCCGCCCGACGGCATGGCGGCGATCATGTTGCCGAAGCGGTCCACCACGTCGATATGCACCGTGTCGCCGCGACGGGCCGAACGCATCGAGGCAAGCGTCGGCTCGCCGCCCGTGATTTCGCGGTTCGTCGTCGAGAGGTCGCGCAGGGCCGCGAGGGTGCGCTCCACCTGGGTCTCGTAGCCTTCGATGCGCCCGGGGCGCAGCTCGAACGAGGCCTTGTCGGTGATGAGCTTGCGGCGCTCGTCGTTATAGGCATCCGACAGCAGCGTCTCGATCGGCACGTCGACGAAATCGGGATCGCCGTAATAGGCTTCGCGGTCGGCGAAGGCGAGCTTCTTGGCCTCGGTCAGAAGATGGACGAACTCGGCGCTGGTCGGGCCCATGCTTGCGATGTCGAAGCCCTTCAGGAGCGCCAGCGTCTGGAGGAAGACGGGGCCTTGGCCCCAGGGGCGGATCTTGTTCACCCGGTAATTATGGTAGTCGTAGGTCTGCGGGGCGTCGTAGCTCGCGGACCAGTTCGCCATGTCGTCGGCGGTCAGCACGCCGCGATGGCGTGAGCCGCTCTGGTCCATGACCTCCGTCTTGCGCACGAAGGCGTCGATGGCCTCGGCCACGAAGCCCTTGTAGAAGGCGTTGCGCGCGCCTTCGATCTGAGCCTCGCGGTCGCTGCCCTTGGCCTCGCCTTCGCGGACGATGCGCTTCCAGGTATCCGCGAGCTGCGGATTGCGGAAGAGCTGGCGCGGCTTCGGCACTTCGCCGCCCGGCAGGAAGACGGCCGCCGTCGTGGGCCATTCCGTCTCGAAGAACTCCTTCAGGCCCTTGATGGTATCCGCCACGCGCGGCAGGAGGGGATGCCCCTGTTCGGCGTAGTAGATCGCGGGCTCCAGAACCTCCCTGAGCGAAAGCAGACCGTGGTCGCGCAGGAGAAGCATCCATGCGTCGAAGGCGCCGGGTATGACAGTGGAGAGCAGGCCGTTGCCGGGAATGAGCTTGAGGCCCTCGTTCTTGTAATGCGCGATGGTGGCGCCCTGCGGCGCCGTGCCCTGGCCGCAGAGTACTTCGACCTTCTTGGTCTTGGCCGAGTAGAAGACGGCCGGCACTTCGCCCGACGGTCCCACCAGATGCGGCTCGACGACCTGCAGCACGAACGCGGAGGCCACGCAGGCGTCGAAGGCATTGCCGCCCTTTTCGAGCATGGACATGCCCGCGGCGGAAGCGAGCCAATGGGTCGAGGTGACGATGCCGAAGGTGCCGAGGATCTCTGGCCGGGTCGTAAACATGATGTCTAATCCGAAGTTGCGTCGTGATTATTGTTCGCGGGGGTCGAGCGCGTCGCGCAGGCCATCGCCGAGGAGATTGAAGCCGAGGACGATCAGGAAGATCGCGGAGCCCGGGAAGATCGACATCCAGGGAGCCTGATCCATGAAGTTCTTGGCGGTGTTGAGCATGGAGCCCCAGGAGGGATTCGGAGGCTGCTGGCCGAGGCCGAGAAATGAGAGGCTCGCTTCCGCGATGATGGCGGTCGCGATGGTGAGCGTTCCCTGGACCAGGATCGGAGGCAACACGTTCGGGAACACGTAGCGCACCAGGATCCAGAAATCGGGCAGCCCGATGGCGCGCGCGCCTTCCACGTAGTCCTCCGCCTTGACGGTCAGCACCTGCCCGCGGGTGAGGCGGATGAAGATCGGCATGGCCGAAAGACCGATGGCGATCATCGCGTTGGTGAGGCTCGGGCCCAGGAACGCGGCCAGCGCGATGGCGAAGATCAGGAAGGGGATCGCCAGCATGGCATCGGTGGCGCGCGAGATCGCGGCATCGACCCAGCCGCCGAAATAACCGGAAACGAGGCCGAACGGCACGCCGAGCACGATGGCGATGGTGACCGAGACCACGCCGGCCATGATGGACGCGCGGGCGCCCCAGAGCATGCGGGAGAGTAGATCTCGCCCGAGCTCGTCGGTGCCGAACCAGAACAATGCCGACGGCGCTTTGCGAATGCTCGTGAAGCTCGGCTTGACCGGATCGAAGGGAGCGAAATAGGGGCCGATGAGGGCGACGAGAACGAAGAACAGCACGATGACGCCGCCGAGAACGGCGCTCTTGTTCTTCAGGAACTTGGCGAGGACGCGGCTGCGCTTCTTGGGCAGCGCGACCTCATCGGCGATAACGGCTGTGGCGGGCATGCGGCGTGCCTCAGGCGGGGATTGACGAGAACATAGAGGACATCGGCCAGCAGGTTCATGAAGATGAACCCGACCGCCGTGCAGAGGACGACGCCCTGCACCACCGCGTAGTCGCGGTTGAACACCGCATCGACGATGAGCTTGCCGAAGCCCGGAATGGTGAAGATCTGCTCCGTGAGCACGGCACCGGCGAGAAGCTCGCCGAAGAGCAGGGTGGACAGGGTCACGATCGGCACGAGCGCGTTGCGCAGGGCGTGCTTCAGGATGACTTTCCTGGACAGAAGTCCCTTGGCGCGGGCGGTGCGGATGTAGTCCGAGCGCATGACGCCGAGCATGGCGCTGCGGGTATGACGCATCAGGCTCGCCGCCAGGCCTGTGCCGAGCACGAAGGCCGGCATGAGCATGGTCTTGATGTTGAGCCAAAGGTCCTCGGTCGGCGGCACGTAGCCGGAGGCGGGCAGGAGCTTCCAGCGCACGGAGATCAGCATGATGAGCATGATGCCGAGCCAGAAATTGGGAATGGACAGGCCCGACAGGGCGATGACATTGGCCGTGTAGTCGACCGCCGTTCCCTTCCTGACGGCCGAGATGATGCCGGCCGGGATGCCGATGGCGAGCGCGACGATCATCGCCATGATGGCGAGTTCGAGGGTCACGGGCAGCTTGCTCATGATCAGGTCGAGCACCGGAATGTCGGTCCTCAGGGAAATCCCGAGGTTGCCGGTCAGGGCCGAGCCGATCCAGGCGAAGTACTGGACCGGAATGGGATCATCCAGGCGATACTTCTCGCGCAGGAGCGCGAGCACCTGCGGATCGCGTTCCTCGCCCGCCATGGTGAGGACCGGATCGCCGGGCAGGAGCTTCTGCAAGGCGAAGACCAGCAGCGACACGATGATCAGTGTCGGAATGGCAATCAGTATTCGTCGTCCGATGTAGCGCAGCATCCGCTCGTGGAACCCATGTCGAGGAAGGGCAGGGGCGCGCCCGGTCGTGGAACCGGGCACGCTGTTTTTCAATCAGCTCAAGAGGCGAACTTCACGCCCTTCAGGCGGATCATGCCGTCCGGATAAGGCTTGAAGTTCTGGACCTTCTTCGTGTGAACGAAGGGCCAGGGCTGGTAGTAGGTGTAGATGATCGGCAGATCCTGCTTCAGGATCTCCTGAGCCGCATCGTAGAGCTGCTTGCGCTTGGCCTCGTCGTTGATGATCCGCGCTTCGTTCAGGAGCTTGTCGACCTGCTCGTTGCAGTACTTCCCGTCGTTCAGTGCGCCCTTGCAGGAGACGAACGGGTGGATGTTGCCGTCGGGATCGACGCGGCCGGACCAGCCGATCACGTTCACGTCGAAGTTGCCCGCCTGGGCCTCCTTCTGCATGGCGGCGAACTCGGTCGGGCGCAGCGAGATGTCGAAGCCGGTCTCGGCCGCCATGGCCTGGATGATCTCGGCGATTTGCTGGGTCGTGGTGCTGGTGCCGAAGGTCAGCTCGAGCTTCACCCGGTCCACGCCGGCTTCCTTCAGAAGCTGCTTGGCCTTGGCGACGTCGCGCGCGTTGGCCTTGAACTTCGGGTTGTTGTAGGGGCTCGCCTCCGGGAAGGGCTGGCCCGCGGGCGGGAAGATGCCCGCGCCGACCACTTCGTTGATGACGTTGCGGTCGATGGACAGCTCAAGCGCCTGTCGGACGCGCTTGTCCTGGCCGAGCGGGGTCTTGGAGCGCTCGCCGTTGTTGGTGTTGATCGTCAGGCCCTGGTAGCCGATGCCGGAGACAGGCGCGAAGACCAGGCTGGAATCGCCCTTGACGGCCGGAACGTCGCTCGGGGCGAGACGCTCGAGAAGGTCGAGGTTGCCGGAGCGCAGGTTGGCGAGGCGCACGGTCGTGTCCGGAATGGGCTGGAATACGACGCGCTCGAAGTTGTAGTTCTTCGCGTCCCAGTGATCGGCGAATTTTTCGAGCACGATGCGGTCGTTCTGGACCCGCTCGACGAACTTGTAGGGACCCGAGCAGACCGGCTTCTGGCCGAAATCGGCATTGCCGAGAGCCTTCGGCGACATGATCATGCCGGCGCGGTCGGAGAGCTGGGAGAGCAGGGTCGCGTCGGCGCGGGAGAGGTTGACCTTCACGGTCAGATCGTCGACGGCCTCCACATTGTCCACGGAGGTCAGCTCGCTCTTGCGCAGGGAGTCCGGCAAGGTGCGGGCGCGGTCGAGATTGGCCTTCACGGCGGCGGCGTTCAGGGGCTCGCCGTCATGGAACTTGACGCCGGGACGCAGCTTGAACGTCAGCGACTTGCCGTCGTCGCCCCAGCTCCACTCGGTCGCGAGCTCGGGGGTGAACTTCAGTTCGGGTGTGATGTCGACCAGCTTGTTGCACAGCGACGTGAACACGATGCGCCCGACGAAGGTGCGGGCGCGGTGCGGATCGAGCACATCGGGATCTTCGTTCAGGCCGATGCGCAGGGTCTGCGCGGAAGCTGCGGTGCTCGCCAGGAGCCCCGCGGCCAAAGCTAGGAGAAGTCTCTTCTTCATTCCATGTCCTCCAATCGTTCTCTGGATCTCGTCTTTTGCTTTCAAGGGCTCGTCGCGACGGGCTTATCCTGCCGTTCGCGCCAAGTACGGTAGAGCGCCAGGCGCTTGGCGAGCGCCGCGCTCGGAGGCGGCGCGCTGATGGAACCGGCGCCCGCTCCCTGGATCTCGCGCCAGAAGTGGCACGCCACCTGCCGCCCGTCCGGCGCCGTTTCGAGAGCCGGATGCTGCTCCTTGCAGAGCGCGCGGGCATGAGGGCAGCGGGTATGGAAGCGGCAGCCCGAGGGAGGGGCGGCCGGGCTCGGCACGTCGCCCTGGAGCAGCGCCTTCGGCTGGCGGTTCGTCGGGCTCGGGATCGGGATCGCAGCGAGCAGCGCCTGGGTATAAGGATGCAGCGGATTGTCGAAGAGGGCGTCCGTCTCCGACAGCTCCACGATCTCGCCGAGATACATCACCGCGACCCGGTCGCTCATGTGCCGGATGACGGCGAGGTCATGCGCCACGATGACGAGGGTGAGGCCGAAACGGTCCTTCAGGTCCTCGAGCAGGTTGATGATCTGCGCCTGGATCGACACGTCGAGCGCCGAAACGGGCTCGTCGCCGACGATCAGCTTCGGGTCGCCCGCGAGCGCCCGGGCGATGCCGATGCGCTGGCGCTGGCCGCCCGAGAACTCGTGCGGATAGCGGTCCATGTGCGTCGGCAGCAGGCCGACCGTGCGCATGAGGTCCGCGACGCGCTCGCGCTTCTCGCGCCCGCCTGCCAGATTGTGGAGCCAGATCGGCTCGGCGATGATGTCGCCCACGTTCATGCGCGGGTTGAGAGACGCGAACGGGTCCTGGAAGATGATCTGCAGCTCGCGCCGCAGCTTGCGCAGCTCGCCCTTGTCGAGCTTCACGATGGAGCGGCCCTCGTAGCGCACGTCGCCTTCCGTCGCCTCGATGAGGCGCAGAAGGAGGCGGCCGAGGGTGGACTTGCCGCAGCCGGATTCGCCCACGATGGCGAAGGTCTCGCCGCGCCTTACGCCGAGGGACACGCCGTCCACGGCGCGCACGATCGTCGGCTTCGACAGAAGGCCGCCGCCGCCGAAATGCTTTTTCAGGCCGATGCCTTCGAGCACGATGTCGTCGTCGGGCATCACGCTCATAGGGCGGCTCCACGGTGGATTTCGAGAGGGGCGTACCAGCAGCGTGCTTTGTGGCCGGGCTTGATCTCGGTGAGCGGCGGCGGATCGTTGGCGCAATGGCTGTCGGAGAACGGGCAGCGTGGGGTGAAGCGGCAGCCCTTGGGCATCAGCTCGGCGGGCGGAACCGTGCCGCGGATCGTGGCGAGGCGCCCCTGGCGTTTTCCGAGCGACGGGACCGAGCCCATCAGGCCGATCGTATAGGGATGCTGCGGGTCGTCGAAGATCGCCTCGACGGGACCGCTCTCAACCACGCGGCCCGCATACATCACAGCCACCTCGTCGGCGACTTCCGCCACCACGCCGAGATCGTGGGTGATGAGGATCATGGCCGTGCCGGTCTCCTCCTGCAGGCGGCGGATGAGGGTGAGGATCTGCGCCTGGATCGTCACGTCGAGCGCGGTGGTCGGCTCGTCTGCGATGAGGAGGTGTGGGTCGTTGGCGAGCGCCATGGCGATCATCACGCGCTGGCGCATGCCGCCGGACATCTCGTGCGGATAGGCCCGCAGGCGCTTCTCGGGCGCGGGGATGCGCACCTTCTTGAGCATGTCGAGCGCCCGCTCCCAGGCCTCGGCCTTGGAGACCTTGCGGTGGCGGACGATGCCTTCCGCGATCTGGTCGCCGATGGTGAAGGCCGGGTTGAGTGAGGTCATGGGCTCCTGGAAGATCATCGCCATCCGGTCGCCGCGCAGGTCTGCCCGCTCGCGCTCGGTGAGCGTCAGGAGATCCTGCCCGTCGAACAGGGCCGAGCCGGAGACGATCCGGGCCGGCGGCGTCGGCAGGAGCCCCATGAGGGCGAGCGACGTCACGCTCTTGCCGCAGCCGGATTCGCCGACGATGCACAGGGTCTTGCCCTTGCGCACGGAGAAGGACACGTCGTCGACGACGTTCACGCCCTTGGGCGCGCCGTCGAAGCGGACGGAAAGCCCCTGGACGTCGAGCAGGGGCGGCTCCGCGGCCAGCCCCACTGTGCCCGGAGCGTGAATGTGCGTCCTCGATTGCTGCGTTGCCTCAAGTCCCATGGAGACGTCGGTCCTCGGTGTTTTCGGATATTGCTTGTTCTGGATCCTTGCCGTCGGGCAGGGGGCTCGTCATCACTTTCAACAGCCCGTCGCGCACCAGTTCGAGGTGCTCGCGCATGGCCTGTTCCGCCGCATGGGCCTCGCGCTGGGCGATGGCCGCGATCACGCGCCGGTGCTGGTCCACATAGACCTGCTGCCGTTCTCCTGAACGGGCCCGCTCGCGCAGGAGGCGCCACGTGGCGTCCTGGCGGATGCGGTCGACCATGTCGAAGATCGCCAGCAGAAGCGCATTGCCTGCGACCTCCGCGATCGCCCGATGAAGGGCGCTGTCCCAGAGCTCGCGGCCATCGGCATCGGACATGGAGGCGGTCTTGTCCGCCAGATGCAGGAGCCGCTCGATGTCGCCGTTCGAGGCACGCAGGGCCGCGAGCCGGGCCAGCGCCGGCTCGATCTCCAGGCGCACGTCCATGACTTCGAGCGGATTGGTCCGCCGGGACAGGTCCTCGACATTGGACGGCTGTTCCGTCGGACGGGGACCGAGGAAGGTCCCTTTTCCCTGATGCCGCCAGATGCGCCCTTCGGCCTCCAGCACTTCGAGCGCCCGCCGCAGGGCGCGCCGGCCGATGCCGATCTGCGCCGCCAGAACCCGCTCCGACGGGAGCCGCTGCTCCTCGTCGAAGGAACCGCCTTCCAGCAGGGCTCGCAGTCGCCCGAGGGCGAAGTTCGAGCTATCCGGCAATGGATCGGGTTGGGCCATGGGGTTCCGGTTGAGATTGAACCAATCTTGCCGCTGGTCCACGAGGGACGATCTATTGTTTCGTCTCTATGGTCCGCGACGAAATAAGGCTAGCCCAAGGCCGAACCAATTTGCAACTGGTTCGGTGATGGTTCCGTGTTCAACCCGTGCCGATTCCTTGGCCAGACAGCGAGGAGAAGCGGCCATCACGCTCTGCAGGACCTACGTCATGTGCCTAAAGTTTACGCAACGAAAGTCTAACGATCCCGCTGTCGTCTCCGGCCTCAGGAACCGGGCCGCGGCGGGTCCGAGCCGATGGTTCAGGCCTCGAAACGGGTATCAGGGTTCTCCATGATTCCATCGCCGGATTCGAGAAGGGCCCGCAACCCCTCGCGATAGGTCGGGTAGCGAAGCGTCACGCCGAGTTCGGTCTTGATGCGTGTGTTGCGTACGCGCTTGTTGTCCGCGTAGAAGGCGCGCGCCATCGGCGTCTGATCGGCCTCCTCGAAAGGCACCTCCGGGGGAGGCTCGCGGCCAAGCAGATCGGCCGCAAAGGCGATGACGTCCTGCGGCGGGCCGGGCTCGTCATCTGCGACGTTGTAGACGGCGTTCCGGCTCGGGCGCTCGATCGATGCCATGAGAACCTGCGCGATATCGGCCGCATGGATCCGGTTGAACACCTGGCCCGGCTTGACGATGCGCTTGGCGGAGCCGTCCGCGACCTTCTCCAGGGCATTGCGACCTGGGCCATAGATTCCGGCCAGCCTGAAAATCTGCACGGAGAAGGATGCGCTCCCGCCGAGCGCGAGCCATGCCCGCTCGGCTGCGATGCGCTGGCGCGAGCGGGCCGATGCCGGATTGGGCGGCGTCGTCTCGTCGACCCAGTTTCCGTCCGCATTGCCATAGACGCCCACGGTCGACAGGTAGCCGATCCAGCGCAGGCGAGGAGCCGACGTGATGGCGTGCGAGAAGTGCGCGAGCACAGGATCGGTCTCGCCCACGGGAGGGATGGAGACGAGCAGCGCGTCCGCCCGTGCAATCCGGTCGAGGATGGCGGGATCGTAGCTTGCGCCGTCGAATACATAGGCCTGAAGGCCTTCCGCCTGCATCGCCCGCGCCTTCTCCGGCGAGCGGACGGTGCCGCAGATTTCCGTGAATCGCCCACCGTACAGATCGATGAACTGGCGGACGGAATAGCCGAGGCCGAAGACGAACAGGTTCATGAGAGAAGCATAACCGATTTTGGCAGGAGGTCGCGGTGGACCCTAGCGGATCATGCGGAAAAGGGGAGCCGGATTGCGCTCCTCGTCGCATCATCCACTCCCGAGTCATCATCGGGCTTGTCCCGGTGATCCCGATCCTAAAGGCGCGGCGCTTCACCGAAGCGAGATGGTCGGCATTGGTCCCCGGATCAAGTGCGGGGCGGCCATGACGGGGTGGCGTCAGCTTCCAAAGTCTTTCCGATGTCGGCAAGTGTATTGCACCCGCTCGCGTGCTCCTTTCGGTGACTTGATCGGGGCCCTTCCTTGGGTCCATAACGTCGGGCCGAAACAGGCCGGGCTGTCATCGGTTGAGCGTTCCGCTCCCATCGGGTTCCGGCGTGGAGGCGATCCATGGCTTTGACCAATGAGGACGCGGTCGATCTGGTGGCGTTCCGGCACAAGCTCCACCGCGCGCCCGAAATCTCCCGGCAGGAGGCGCAGACGGCCCGGGAAGTCCGTGCCTTCCTGGCCGCCACGCGCCCGGATCAGATCTTGACGGGCCTCGGCGGCCACGGAATCGCGGCCATTTACGAAGGCAGGCGCTCCGGACCGACCGTCATGGTCCGGGCGGAGCTCGATGGGCTGCCCATCGAGGAAATTTCCGACCTTCCCTATCGCTCGGCGACGCCCGGGAGAGGGCATCTGTGCGGGCATGACGGACATATGGCGATCCTGGCGGGTCTCGCCCGCGCACTCGGGCGCCAACGTCCGCAGCGCGGCCGCGCCATCCTGATGTTCCAGCCGGCGGAAGAGGACGGGTCGGGAGCCGCCGCCGTCGTGGCCGATCCGCGCTTTCGCGAGATCAGCCCGGATTTCGCATTCGCCCTGCACAATCTCCCGGGTCTGCCGTTCGGCGAGGTCGCGCTCGTGGAGGGGCCGGTCAGCTGCGCGTCCCGGGGCATGCGCATCGTGCTCAGCGGTAAGACGGCTCACGCCTCGATGCCGGAGACGGGCGTCTCTCCCGTCCCTGTCGTGGCCGAGCTGATGCCCGCGCTGACGGCCCTGGGCCGCGGCGGTCCCTTGGACAGCGGCTTTTCGATGGTGACCATCACCCATGCGAGAATCGGAGAGCCGACCTTCGGCGTGGCTCCGGGACAGGCCGAGATCTGGGCGACCCTGCGCACCTTGACCGATGCCGGGATGGAGGATCTCTGTGTGAGCGCCGAGCATCTGGTCCTCAGCGCCGCGCGGGAGAAGGGCTTGAGCGTCGAGATCTCCCACGACGACATCTTCGCCCATTGCGAGAATGCGCCGGAAGCCGTCGCTCACCTTCGCCGCGCCCTCAACGAGGAGGGCGTGCCGCACAATGGGGGCAACCTGCCCATGCGGCCCTCGGAGGATTTCGGCCGCTTCGGCCAAAAGGCTCCGGCCGCCATGTTCTTCCTCGGCGCCGGAGAGAACCATCCGAGCCTGCACAATCCCGACTACGATTTTCCCGACGACCTGATCGGCATCGGCGTCCGCGTGTTCATGCGGACCTTGCGGAATTTGCTGGGGTAGGTCGCCCCAATGTCATCCCCGGTGAGCCGAAGGCGAGGGAAGGGGATCCACGATCATGCGCCGAGCCGCGGATTCCCTTCCCCTCCGCTGCGCTTCGGCCGGGAATGACATCCGCGACGTCATCACCGGCCTCGTGCCGGTGATCTCGATCTGAAAGGCTCAGCGCTCCACCGCATCGGCATCGCCTGGACAAGCCCGGCCATGACAGTGCGGAAAACCATGGCCTCTCTAAAGCGGCAGTCCCCGCAGCGCCGAGACCGCCTGCATGACACCGCGCAGTTCGGCAAGGCCCCTCATGCGGCCGATGGCGGGATAGCCGGGGTGGGTGGGCTTGCCGACGTCGTCGAGGAGCTCGTGCCCGTGGTCCGGCCGCATGGGGATGCGCCAGTGCTTGTCGCCCGCGTCCTTCCGCCGCTTCTGCTCCTCGAGCAGCACCGTGACCAGGGCCACCATGTCCGTGTCGCCGCCGAGATGGTCCGCCTCCATGAAGGAGCCGTCCGGGTCCTTGGCGACGTTGCGCAGGTGGGCGAACCAGATGCGGTCCGCATAGCGCTTCGCGATCGCCGGAACGTCGTTGACCGGATTGGCCCCGAGCGAGCCGCTGCACAGGGTGAGGCCGTTGGCGGGTGCATCGACGGCATCGAGGATGAACGCGATATCGTCCGCGTTGGACACGATGCGCGGCAGGCCCATGAGCGGGCGCGGCGGATCGTCGGGATGGATGCACATCCGGATGCCGACTTCCTCCGCGGTCGGGATCACCTCGCGCAGGAAGCGCGCGAGGTTTTCGCGTAAGGCGCCGGCGTCGATGTCCCTGTACCGGTCGAGCATGACGCGCAGGCCCGGAACGTCGTAGCGGTCATAGGCGCCCGGCAGGCCCGCCATGATGTTGGACAGAAGATTGCGCCGGTCGCTCTCCGACGAGCGGATATGCCAGTCCCTGGCGCGCGTCAGCACGTCGGGAGCGTAATCCGCCTCGGCGCCCGGACGCTCCAGCATGAAGCAGTCGAAGGCCGCGAATTCATGAATGTTGAAGCGCAGGGCCGTCGCGCCGCCCGGCAGCGGGTGGGCCAGTTCCGTGCGGGTCCAGTCGACCACCGGCATGAAATTGTAGCAGATCGTGGTGACGCCGCATTGCGCGAGGTTGCGCATGGATTGCCGGTAATTATCGAACAGGCTCGTCAGGTCGCCTTCGCCGATCTTGATGCGCTCGTGGATCGGCAGGCTCTCGACCACGCTCCAGCGCAGGCCGAGCGACGGATCGGCGGCGATGAGCGCCTTGCGCTTCTCGATCTCCTCGACGCTCCAGATGACGCCGTAGGGAATCTGATGCAGGGCGGTGACGATGCCGCTCGCTCCGGTCTGGCGGATATGGGAAAGCTGGACGACATCCTCGGGCCCGAACCAACGCCAGGTCTGTTCCATAATTGCCTCTCAGATAATGGGCCGAACGGGTACGTCGGCGGAAGTTCCGAATTCTCGAATCGTGACGGTCACGCGCTGAGCACCTCCGGCAGGGCATCGGACTCAGGTTCGAACAGGTCCGGATGCTTTGCGGCAAGCTCGGGCAGGGAGCGCAGGATCTCGCTCAGGTGCCGATGCATGGCTTTCTCGGCCGCGACCGGATCGGATGCCTTGATGGCCTCGACGATCTCGGCATGCTGGCCAACGATGAGGTGGCGCGGGGTCGCCTGCTTCACGTCGAGATAACGCACCCGGTCCATCTGCGGCTTCACGTCCTCGATCATGCGCCACGCGGCGGGCCGTCCGGCCGCTTCCGCCAGGAGGCGGTGGAACTCCTCGTCGAGGGCCATGAAATCGTCCGACGAGGTGGCGCGCTGGGCGCGTCGCTGCCGGGTCAGGCTGGCATTCAGCTCGGCCAAGAGCACGGGCGTGGCCTTCAGGGCCGCCTCGCGCACGACCGCGCATTCGACCGCCACGCGGATGAAGCGCGCATCCTCGACGGCGGCGCGCGAGATCTTGACCACCTGCGTGCCCCGCTGCGGCAGGACCCGCACGAGCCCGGCCTCGCTCAGCTTGATCAGGGCCTCGCGCACCGGCGAGCGGCTGACCCCGAATCGCTGCGCAAGATCCTGCTCGGAGAGCATTTCGCCGGGCGCGATCCTCATGCTGACGATAGCCTGCCGAAGGGCGCGCGTGACCTGCCGGGCCATGGGTTCACGGCTGGTATCGAGCTTCGCGAGGGCTGGTCTATTGGTCATAAGTGGCACACTACCATACTAGTAGACCATTGCAAAGGATCGGCGATGGGCTTAAGGTTTCCCCTATGTGATGCTCGCAACCTGGCCGGAAAATGGGCCAGGACAATGCGTCGAGGGAGTACGCCATGCTCATCCACCCGGACCGGCTGTTTCCTGTCGAGCCCGCCGCCCGCGATGTGGCGCGCCGGCTTTATGAGCAGGTGCGGGATCTGCCCATCATCTCGCCGCACGGCCATACGGATCCGCGCTGGTTCGCGAAAGACGAGCCGTTCCCGGATCCGGCGACGCTCTTCGTCATCCCCGACCATTACATCTTCCGCATGCTCTACAGTCAGGGCGTGCGGTTGGAAGAGCTCGGCATTCCGGCGAAGGACGGCTCTCCCGGCGAGCGCGATCCGCGGGCGATCTGGCGCCGCTTCGCGTCGCATTACCATCTCTTCCGCGGCACCCCCACGCGCCTCTGGCTCGACCACACCTTCTCGACCCTGTTCGGGTTCACGGAGCGGCTCTCCGCCGCGAACGCCGATGCCTATTACGACCGCATCGACGCGGCCCTGCGCACGCCGGAGTTCCGCCCGCGCGCGCTGTTCGAGCGCTTCCGCATCGAGGCCATCGCTACGACGGAAAGCCCGCTCGATCCGCTGGCGCATCACGAGGCCATCCGGCAATCGGGCTGGAAGGGCAGGGTGGTGACGGCCTATCGTCCCGATCCGGTGGTCGATCCGGAATTCGAAGGCTTCCGGCAGAACCTCGCGCGCTTCGGCGAGATCACCGGCCACGACACGTCGACCTGGAGCGGCTATCTGGATGCGCACCGCACGCGGCGCGCCTTCTTCCGCCGGTACGGCGCGACCTCGACCGATCACGGTCACCCGACCGCGCGCACGGCCGATCTCTCGCAGGCCGATGCGGAGGCCCTGTTCCGCCGCGTCTCGACGGGCGACGCGACGCCCGAGGACGCGGAGATGTTCCGCGCCCAGATGCTGACCGAGATGGCCGCGATGAGCGTGGAGGACGGCATGGTGATGCAGCTCCATCCGGGCTCCTTCCGCAACCACAACGACGCGCTCTACCGCCGCTTCGGCCGCGACATGGGCGCCGACATCCCGCTGCAGACCGATTACGTGCGCGCCCTCAAGCCGCTGCTCGACCGGTTCGGCAATGAGCCCAATTTCACGTTCATCCTCTTCACCCTGGACGAGACGAGCTATTCGCGCGAGCTGGCGCCGCTCGCGGGCCATTACCCGGCTCTCAAGCTCGGTCCCGCCTGGTGGTTCTTCGACGCGCCGGAGGGCATGCGCCGCTTCCGCGAGCTCACCACGGAGACGGCCGGTTTCTACAACACGGTCGGCTTCAACGACGACACGCGCGCCTACCTGTCCATTCCGGCCCGGCACGATGTCGCCCGCCGGGTCGACTGCGCCTATCTCGCCAACCTCGTCACGACGCATCGCCTCGACGAGGACGAGGCGCATGAGGTGGCCTACGATCTCGCCTATCGCCTCGCCAAGGAGGCCTACAAGCTGTGACACGGGGCATGGCCGGCCTTGATGAGCCATGTCGCACAGAACGGGAGGAAGACATGACGAACC
Organism: Microvirga mediterraneensis; assembly: GCF_013520865.1. Classification (NCBI taxonomy): domain Bacteria; kingdom Pseudomonadati; phylum Pseudomonadota; class Alphaproteobacteria; order Hyphomicrobiales; family Methylobacteriaceae; genus Microvirga; species Microvirga mediterraneensis. Next base: position 3,310,992 of record NZ_JACDXJ010000001.1, on the reverse strand, counting down.
TGATCACCAGACGGACTTTCGTCGGCGGTGTCGCCGGCGCCGCAGGCGTTGCGACCCTCGGCGGCAAGGCTTTCGCGCAGGCGACCCTGCCCACGAGCCCGGTTACCCTCAATATCATCGACGTGGCCGGCAACCTGGCGCTGACCCAGAAGGCCATCGAGAACTACCGCAAGGCGAAGCCCAACCTCGTTTCGCGCATCACCTTCACCAAGGCGACGGCGCCGGAACTCGCGGGCAAGATCAAGGCGCAACAGGATGCCGGCCGGGTCGATATCGACCTCGTGCTCACCGGCACCGACGCGCTCTCCGCCGGCATCGAGCAGAAGCTCTGGGTCGACCTGATCCCCGGCCACGCGAACTCCCTGCCGAAGCTCGACGACATCTACCTCGCGCCCGCCGCCAAGATGCAGGGTCTGGCCAAGGGGCAGGGCGTCGTCGTGACCTATTACCCGTCGGGCCCGCTCCTCGAGTACATGCCCGACAAGGTCAAGACCGTGCCGACCACGGCCGAGGAGCTCCTGGCCTACACCAAGGCCAATCCGGGGCGCTTCCTTTATGCGCGCCCGGCGAATTCCGGCCCGGGCCGCACCTTCATCATGGGCCTGCCCTACATCCTCGGCGACAGCAACCCGCAGGATCCCGCCAAGGGCTGGGACAAGACCTGGGCCTACCTGAAGGAGCTGGGCCAGAACGTCGAGTACTATCCGTCCGGCACCGGCGCCGTGATGAAGGAACTCGGCGAGGGCTCGCGCGACATGACCGTGTCGACCACCGGCTGGGACATCAACCCGCGCGTTCTCGGCGTCGTGCCGAAGGAGGCCAAGGTGGCGGCGCTCAAGGGCTTCCACTGGGTGGCTGACGCCCATTACATGTGCGTGCCCAAGGGTCTGCCCAACGAGAAGATGGCGGTGCTCCTCGACCTCATGAGCTTCCTGCTCACCAAGGAGCAGCAGGCCTACACCTACGACGAGGGCTACTTCTACCCGGGTCCGGCCGTGAAGGGCGTCACCCTCGACATGGCGCCGCCGGAGAGCCAGGCCGCCATCAAGGAATTCGGCCGTCCCGAATACGAGAAGTGGATCGCCGAGAACCCCATCGAACTGCCGCTCCAGCCCGACCAGATGGTCGTCGCCTTCCGCATGTGGGACGAGCAGGTCGGCGGCGGCAAGCGCAAGTAAGACCGCGCAAGTAAGACGAAGAACAAGGACCCGCGATGACCATTGCCCTTTCCCAGTTCGACGAAGTGCGGCTCGATCGTGTGAGCCGCGACTTCGGAGCGCTCAACGCCTTGCGCGACGTTTCCCTCACCATCCGGCGGCGCGAGTTCATCGCGCTGCTCGGGCCGTCGGGCTGCGGGAAATCGACGACGTTGAACTGCATCGCGGGTCTTCTGCCTGTGACCGGCGGGGCGATCTGGCTCGACAAGAGCCGGGTCGACACGCTGCGTCCCGAGGAGCGCGGGTTCGGGATGGTGTTCCAGAACTACGCGCTTTTTCCCCATCTCAACGTGCGCCAGAACATCGGCTTCGGCCTCAAGATGCGCGGCAGGCCCAAGGCCGAGATCGACCGCAAGGTCGACGAGGCCCTGAGCCTTGTGCGCCTGCAGGGCCAGGAGAACAAGCTGCCGGGCCAGCTCTCCGGCGGCCAGCAGCAGCGCGTGGCGATTGCCCGCGCCATCGTCATCGAGCCGCCGCTGGTGCTGATGGATGAGCCCCTGTCGAACCTCGATGCCAAGCTGCGCCTCGAGATGCGCGCGGAGATCCGGCGCATCCACAACGAACTCGGCGCCACGACCATCTACGTCACCCACGACCAGGACGAGGCCCTGTCGCTCGCCGACCGCATCGTGGTGCTGCGCGACGGCGTTGTCCGGCAGGTCGGAACGCCGAAAGAGCTTTACGAGGCGCCGTCTCATCTCGACGTGGCCGATTTCATGGGGTTCCGCAACAAGCTGAAGGGCAAGGTGGTCGCAACCGATGGCGGCCGCGCCGTTCTCGACGTGGAAGGGGCACGGATCAGCGGCGTCGCCCGCGAGAGCCTCGCCGCCGGCTCCGCCGCCTACGCGGCCATCCGCCCGGACGACCTCATGGTCGGCGAGGCGGGGCCGAACGCCATCGCGGCCATCGTCGACACCATCGAGTATCGCGGCCGCGAATTCGTCGGCACCGCCCATTCGGCCGGCGGGCTCGATTTCGTGTTCCGCTCCCATCAGCCGGTCGAGCCGGGATCGAGCGTGCATCTGCGGGCGGACGACCAGCGGGTTCTCGTCTTCGCGGAGCCCATCCAGGGGAGGCATTGATGGACGCGCTTGCTCCCACGGCCCCGGTCGAGCATGGCCCGAACCTGCGCCAGCGTCTCGCCGCGCGGGGATTCGACGCGGTGACCCTGCTCGTCATCCCGGCGGCGATCTTCAGCCTGCTGCTCTTCGTCTATCCCTTCGCGTTCGGCTTCATCCTCTCCTTCGAGCCGAAGGCGGGGGGCGATTGGCTGGCGAACTACAAGCGCTTCTTCTCCGATCCGTTTCTCTACGACACGATCGGCAACACGCTCCGGCTCGCGATTCCCGTCACGCTCCTCAATCTGGTGCTGGCAGTGCCGATCGCCTTCCGCGTGCGACTCATGCGGCGCCAGCGCCTGCTGACCACGATCCTCGTCCTGCCGATCACCCTCGGGACCGTTCTCGTGGCCGAAGGGCTCTTGAACTATCTCGGCCCGCAGGGCTGGTTCAACCGCACCCTCATGACCTTCGGGCTGATCTCGCAGCCCCTGAAGCTCGTGCACAATTACTGGGGCGTCTTCGCATCCCTGGTGATCACGGGCTTTCCGTTCACCTTCCTGCTGACGCTGTCCTACGTCACGGGCATCGACCCGGCGCTGGAACAGGCCGCCGCGACTCTCGGCGCCAGCGCATGGCAGCGCTTCCGCCATGTCTATCTGCCGCTGCTCATGCCGGGCTTCGCCATCACCTTCTGCCTGTCCTTCGTGCAGGCCTTCTCGGTGTTCCCCTCGGCGGTGCTGCTGGGCGAGCCCGCGGGCATCACCCGCGTCATCTCGATCGCCGCAGCGACGGCGGCCTTCGAGGAATACGACTACTCCATGGCCTCCTCCATCGCCATGATCATGGGCTTCGTGCAGCTCGCCATCGTGGTGGCGGTGCTCGCCTCGCGCGGCCTGTTCTACCGTGGCCCCGCTTCCGGCGCGAAAGGGTAAAGCCGATGATCCGCGACACGACACTCGGCTCCAAGCTCTGGGCGGCGGCCATCTGGTTCCTCGTCGGCTTCTTCGTCATCAACCTCTTCGCCATGATCGCCACCGTGGTGACGAGTTCCTTCGCCACCCGCTGGCTCGGCACATGGCTGCCGGTGGGCTTCACCACGCGCTGGTATTCCTCCGCCTGGAACGAGTTCCAGCTCTGGGACGTGCTGATGGTCACGTTCCAGGTGATCGCCGCCGTGGTATTCGTCTCCGGCGCGCTCGGCGTGACGGCCGCCTATGCATTGGCACGCCGGGACTTCGCGGGTAAGCGGCTGCTCGTCCTGCTCTTCCTGCTGCCGCTGATGATCCCGCCGATCACCTTCGGCATCCCGCTGGCGACCGTGCTCTACCAGACCGGTCTGGCGGGCACGTTCTGGGGCGTGGTGGCGGCCAATCTCGTGCCGACCGTTCCCTTCGTGATCCTCGTCATGATCCCGTTCATCGAGCAGATCGACCCGAAGATCGAGGCGGCGGCCCGGGTGTTCGGCGCCAACACGTTCAAGCTCTTCATCCACGTGCTCCTGCCGCTGCTCCTGCCCGGCATCCTCGCGGCCCTGCTGCTGGTGCTCGTGCGTACCATCGCCATGTTCGAGCTGACCTTTCTGGTGGCGGGCCCGACGAGCCAGACCCTCGTGGTGGCGCTCTATTATGCGGTCTTCGCCGCGGGCGTGCGCGCCGTGCAGTCCATCGACGCCATGGCGGTGATCTACATGGTCACGACCCTCGTCTGGCTGATCATCGCGCTCCGCTTCGTCAACCCGACGCAGATCGTCACGCGGGCGAAGCAGCAGCCGGCGCATTGAGGGTTTGACTTATAAAGCGCTGACAGGCTCTCCTCCCCCTTGTGGGGAGGGGAATACGCGCATTCCCTTTAAGGCCGGATTTCGAGGACACCATGTCGGATCGCTTGAACGAAGACTCTCTTGCCGATTTGCCGGATGGCATCCGGCATCCGGCCTATGACCGGCGGACGGTGACGACCGGGATCGTGCATCTCGGCATCGGGGCCTTCCACCGGGCGCATCAGGCGGTCTACACGGACGACGTACTCGCCTTCGACCCGCGATGGGGCATCGTGGCGGCAAGCCTGCGCAGCCCCGATACCTTCGACGCGCTGGCTCCGCAGGACGGGCTCTATACGCTTTCGGTGCGCTCGCAAGGCGGCGAGACGCTGCGCATCATCGGGTCCATCGGCCGGGTCATCGTCGCCCCGCGCGCCACCGACGACCTCCTCGACGCCATGGCCGACCCGCGCACCAGGATCGTGACCCTGACGGTGACCGAGAAGGGCTATTGCCACGATCCGGCAACCGGCACCCTGAACGAGGCCCATCCCGACATCGTTCACGACCTCGCCTATCTGAGGACGCCGCGCTCCGCGCCGGGCTTCATCGTCGAGGCGCTTCGCCGCCGCCGCCGGGCGGGTATTCCGCCCTTCACGGTTCTCACCTGCGACAATCTTCCCTCCAACGGCCGTACGGTGAAGCGGGTTCTCACGCGCTTTGCCGAACTGGTCGATCCGGATCTCGGTCGGTTCGTGGAAAAAGAGGTGTCCTGTCCGTCGACCATGGTCGACCGGATCGTGCCCGCGACCAGCGACCAGGACCGGCAGCGCATCGGCGAGGCCCTCCACGTGGAGGATGCCTGGCCCGTCGTGACCGAGCCTTTCACCCAATGGGTCATCGAGGACCGTTTCTCGCAGGGGCGTCCGGCCTGGGAGAAGGCGGGAGCCGAGTTCGTCGCCGATGTGGAGCCCTATGAGCACATGAAGCTGAGGCTGCTCAACGGCAGCCATTCGACGCTCGCCTATCTCGGCTATCTCGCGGGCTACGAGACGGTGGCCGACACCATGGCCGACCCGGCCTTCGTGCGGCTCGTCGAAGGGCTCATGGACGAGGAGGTCACCCCGACGCTCCACATGCCGCCCGGCGCGGATCTCGCCTCCTACAAGCGGGCGCTGATCGAGCGCTTCAAGAACCCGGCCCTGAAGCACCGAACCTGGCAGATCGCCATGGACGGTTCGCAGAAGCTGCCGCAGCGCCTCCTCGGCACGGTCCGCGACCGCCTGCGCGACGGCGCCCCCGTCGCGCGCCTGACCCTCGGGGTGGCGGCGTGGATGCGCTACGTGACCGGCATCGACGAGAAAGGCGCGGCCATCGACGTGCGCGATCCCTTGGCGGCCCGGCTGCGGGAGCTGGCCGACCGGGCAGGGGGCTCGGCCGAGAGCCTGGCGAATGCGCTGTTCGGCATCCGCGAAATCTTCGGCGACGATCTGCCCAACGACCCGCGCTTCACGCAACCCGTGACGGCGCATCTGACGCGGCTTTACGACAAGGGCGCCCGGAGGACGGTTGAGGAATTCGGCGCGGAGTAGGGGGCGATGTCCGCGATGTCATGGCAGTCCGCGATGCATCGGCTGATAACCTCTCACGTCATGGCCGGCCTTGTACCGGCCATCCCGCTTCTGTGAGGCTCAGCGCTTTTCAAATCGAGATCACCGGGACAAGCCCGGTGATGACGTGATGGACGTCATTCCCGCGCTCCGACCGACGCCGACCTCACTCGGCCGCCAGCTTCGCCCTCTTGCGCTCGCAGGATTTGCACCGGCAGCCCATCGGCTTGATGAAGGTCTCGAAGTAGTTCTTGCCGTAATTGTAGGTGATCTCTTCGCCGGGCTTGATGCGCTTGATCGCCTTGATGCGGATTCGGCCGCGCGACACCGTCGCCACGGCGTTTGGGCGGCACCCATGGTTGATGTAGCGGGCGGTGTTCCAGCGGGGCGAGCCGTCGATGGTCCAGCGGTCGCTGATCTCGAACAGGTAGCGCGTGTTGCGCCGGCGCTGCACTTCCTCGTTCGTGATCTTGGGGCCGACATACTCGATGATGAAGGTGCCCTTCTCGATCACGTCGGTCGCGAACAGGCCGAGGCCGGTTTCGGATCTCCCGATGCGAAACGGTCCTTCTGCGGGCTGCATTTTCATCTGGGGCGGAAACTCCGAGGCACGCGAACAGTCGCACTGGTCTTAGAGCATCGTGCGGAAAAGTGTATCCGGTTTTCTGCTGATCCGGTGCTTGAGCGATAAACCCTGTGCGTCGAACTTGGATCCGGACGGAGACGTCTCCCGATCCAGCGCAGGTTCTTTTGGAAGAAGGCGCGGACGGCCTCTACACGACTTCCGAGGAATCCGCGGCTCCGGCGAGAGCGCGGCGCAGGGTGTCGGCAAAATTGTCGTAAGAGAACGGCTTCGACAATGTCGGGGAGTCGCGGAACCGCTCGGGAAGCGAGCGGAAATCGTAGCCCGTCGAGAAGATGAACGGGACGCCGCGAAAACGCAGGACATCGGCTACGGGGAACACCACCGACCCGTCGACATTGATGTCGAGGATCCCGATATCGATATCGGCCTGAAGCGCAAGGGTCAGCGCGTGGTCGAGACGTGCGGCCGGGCCTACGATCTCGCATCCGAAATCGAGAACCATGTCCTCGATCAGCATCGAGATCATCGCTTCGTCCTCGACGATCAGGACCCGCTTTCTGCGACCCTCGAACATAGCCCCTCCAAGCCGGATTGCATCTGCCTGGCGCCTTGCGGCGTCGTTAAAACGAATCAGCTGCAACAACTATAGTCGATGGTTCGGTGCGCCATCACTATCTTAGGTTATTATGACTTAGTTCCATATCGTAATGCCGTGGGGTGACCAAAGTAAAGAGTCCGGGGCGGTTCGGTTATAGTGCTTTCGCATGTGCAATACCTGCGCGCAGGACTGCGCAATCCTTGTCCCGGTGAAAGTCCAGGGGGCGCATGGTCCGCCCATGCGAAGCGGATGAACCGGCTGGCCGAAAAGCGCCCGGGACCCTGTCCGTGCGACCCGGTGCCTCACGATGAAATGACGTGGGCGCGGCGGGGAGCTGCGGTTGCGGATCGGGTGGCAGGATCTCTCAATGGTCTGCCAGGTGTATTGGTAGCCCGTTCCATGAATCTGCCATGCGGTTGCCTCGGATGGCGAGGGCTCCACCGGCGGCCGTCTAGCAGATTGTCAGGGATCGGGAATCAGGGCCGAAGGAGCCTTTGGATCAGGGCATCGGCGGCGTGGCTGGTCAGACCCCAGGCGACCGGTCGATTGCCGAGATAAACCGTGAAAGTGCCGTCCTGCGTCGCCTGCTTGGCAATATGGATCATGAGTTATCCTCCTCATGGAGAGCCCGGACCATGAGCCCGTTGTGTCGCCATGATGAAATGAGAGGCGCTTCGCGTGAAGCTTAAATTATGGGCAGTGACAGGCCAATGACGGTGCAAAGCCTTGCGAACCAACAGCTTCACAGAAGGTTGCCGTAATGGCAACCCCAGCCTTCGCTAGGCCGCGGCACCTCGGGATCGATCCATGAAGCTTTTCGAATGCCAAGCCTGCGGCCAACCGCTCTATTTCGAGAACAGCCGCTGCGAGAACTGCGGCCGGCGGCTCGGCTGCGTTCCGTCGATCCAGGAGATCAGCGCCCTGGAGCCGAGGGAAGAAGGGGGGTGGAGGGCTTTAGCCTTGTCCGGCAAGAGCTTCCGCTTCTGTGCCAATTCGCAGTACGAGGCCTGCAACTGGCTTGTTCCGGCGGAGGAGGCAAGCCCCTATTGCCGGGCGTGCCGGCATAACCGCACGGTGCCGGATCTCTCCAGCCCGCGGAACCTCGACCGTTGGCGCCGCCTGGAGGCCGCCAAGCGGAGGCTTTTCTATACCTTGCTGAAGCTCGACCTGCCCCTGGCGACCCGGGCGGAGGATCCGCAGGGGCTCGCCTTCGACTTTCTGGCCGATCCTGCGGAGAATTCTTCCGATGGGCCTTCGATCCTGACCGGGCACGACAACGGCCTGATCACCATCAACATCGCCGAAGCCGACGATGCGGAGCGGGAAAGGCGGCGCCACAGCATGGGAGAGCCCTATCGGACCCTGCTGGGCCATTTACGTCATGAGGTCGGCCATTATTTCTGGAACGTTCTGGTCCGCGACGATCCGAGCCTCGAGGGCTTCCGCCGGATCTTCGGAGACGAGCGGCAGGATTATGGAGAGGCCCTGAAGGCTCATTATGCCCGGGGGAGCAGGGAAAACTGGCAGGATGAGTTCGTCAGTTCCTACGCGGCCTCTCACCCCTGGGAGGATTTCGCCGAGACCTGGGCTCATTATCTCCACATCGTCGATACCCTCGAGACGGCCCATGCCTTCGGCTTGGCGGTGCGTCCCAGGATCGCCCGGGGACAAGAGATTGCGGCGGACATCGACTTCGACCCCCATCGGGAAGCCGATTTGAACCGGCTGATCACAGCCTGGCTACCCCTGACATTCGCCGTCAATTCCCTGAACCGCAGCATGGGGCAGCCAGACCTTTATCCTTTCGTCCTTGCCCCCGCGGTCATTGCCAAGCTGGGTTTCATCCACGAGCGGATTCATAGCTGGAGCGGACGCCGGCCGGGAGGCGAGGCCGGTCGTCATATTCCTAAGGCAGTGATCGGAGGGCCGAATTCTCGGGCCGGAGCGCCACAATCCGCATGACACGCCCTTTTGGGACCTTGCATGAAATGTCTAGGTATGAGTAGTTATCGACTTGCCCTCAATGGTTGAGGGCGTTACGCCTATAGCGTTTACGAAACTTGAGACTTTAGAAGGCAGTCCTGATGGGCCGGGGAAATGATCACCGTGATCGCCGACGTCAATTTGGCGGTCAACCCGAAGATCACTGGGGCGATTTCGCTCCTCCAACATCTTATGAACGGCCCATGCGGCAGCAGACATCTTATGGCTCTCCCGCCTCGGGACCAGAGACCGAAGCACGGGTGAAGTGGTTCAATCCTGAAAAGGGCTTTGGATTCGTCGAAATGACCGACGGGTCGGGCGAAGCCTTCCTGCATGTCCGGCAGGTCGAGGCGGCGGGCTATTCCGCGCTCGAATCCGGCACGACCCTGGTCATCAAGGTCGGCGCAGGCCAGAAGGGGCCGCAGGTTCAGGAAATCGTGAGCGTCGACGCCAGCACGGCCGAACCCGAGCCGCCGCGTGCCGCCCGCGGTCCGCGCCCAATGCGTTCGAGCGGCCCCGGCCAATCCGGTGGCGGGTTTGGTCGTCCGAGCGGCGGCCCAAGCGCCCGTCCGGTCAGTGGTCCTCCGGAAGTGCCGGCCACCGTCAAGTGGTTCGATTCCGTGAAGGGCTATGGCTTCGTGTCCGTCGAGGGAGAGAGCAAGGACCTGTTCCTGCACATTTCCGTCGTGGAGCGCGCAGGCCTCAGCCAGCTTGAGCAGGGCCAGGCGGTCCGCGTCGCCATCGTCGAAGGCCGCAAGGGCCCCGAAGTCGGCGCCATCGAGCTCGCCTAAGGCCACCAGCCTTTTATGTGAAATCCCTCGGGTCTAGGCCTTCCCCCTGCGGGAAGGCCTAGACCCGGGCTTTCGCGCGTCCGCCGTTGGCGGCCGGACGATGTCGATCGGCCCCGAAATGAAGGCATGTCGGGGCCGATCCTCCAGAGATGTTTCCACTTGCGCGAAATCATCTCTTCTGCGCCTTGCCGCATTCTTCGACAGTGAACGGAAGTCACTTCACCGAAAAATGCTCTAGCAATGGACCTCCTCGAAGGCCCGCACCCACATCTCGCAGACGCCGGACCGGACGATTTCGTTGAGCGTGAACTCGATGATCGGGACCGGGAGCATCTGCGACTTGATCAGGTGAATGACCGTCCGCAGGCCCGAGGTCTCACGCAGGTCGCACTGGCTCACGTCCCCGTTGATCACGACCGTGCAATCCTCGCCGATGCGGGTCAGGAAGGTCTTCATTTCGGCCGGAGTAGCATTCTGCGCCTCGTCCAGAAGGATAAAGGCGTCGCGCCAGGAGCGCCCGCGCATGACCTCGAAGGGCACCATCTCGATATCGCCGTTCTTGACCGCGATGTCGTAGGCGGCGCTGCCGATCCGCTCCTTGATGGCCTCGATGACGGGGGCAGCCCAGGGGCCGAACTTTTCCTCCAGGCTTCCGGGAAAAAATCCAAGGGAGCGGCCGCTCGGGACATTGGGGCGGGTGAGAATGATCTTGCGGATACGGCGCTGGCGGAAAAGGTCCGCCGCATAGGTCGCCGCGATCCAGGTCTTGCCTGTCCCAGCGGGCCCGAGAACCACGACCTGGGCGCTGTTCTTCAGAGCGTCGAGATAATCGTCCTGCGTTGCATTGAGCGGCTTAATGGGCGGGAGGCTGCGCTCAGCCTGGAATTTGGATCCGGTGAGGTCGAAGACCTGCGCTGTTTCATGGGAGCGGCGGGTCTTGCGGCTCTGCTTCTCCTGATGCTTGCTCAATGACCAACTCCGGGGTTTGGAACTGCGCACAGAGACCTATCCAGGCGCCGCGCAGAGGCGTCTGGGGGAACTTGCAAGAGAAGGTTGTTTGCGAGGGCGAGTCGTTGCGGGCGGTGGATTTCCGCGATCCGGACGGTGAGGATCAACCTGCCTGCCCATCAAAGCCTGTTCTTCAATCTGCCAGTGGCAAACTATCTTTGATTCTGATGACAGTTTACCGCTGCTACGCCTACCTGCGAGTCAAATGTTGAGGCGGCCCGCTTGGTTCCCGGGCATAATCCCTCTGTGAAACGGAGGGAGGAAATAGCTGTGGATGGCGGGCGAGGTCGTTTCCAGGGGAAGCCTGAACGGCCGGCCCTCGCCAATCGCAGCTGACGGATGGTAAGGATGGCGCCTCGAAAAAGGGCAGCGTGGCATGATCGTCATCTTCGGCTCCATCAACATGGATCTCGTGGCAAGGGTCCAGCGGATCGCCCGCCCGGGCGAAACCGTCTTGTCCCGCCGGGCCGACAGCTTCTTCGGCGGCAAGGGCGCCAACCAGGCCGTCGCGGCCGCGCGGATCGGTCAAGGCGGGCCGCTCCGGGTCGCCATGGTCGGGGCGATCGGCAACGATCCGTTCGGTGAGGCCTGCCTCAAGAATCTCGAAGAGAACGGGGTGGATGTGGGCGCCATCCGGGTGACGGACGAGCCTACCGGCTGCGCCTTCATCACCGTCGACGAGGCCGGGGAGAACGCCATCACGGTCGCCAGCGGGGCGAACATGGCGCTGCGTTCGGACGACCTGCCCGAGAGCCTCCTGTCCAGGGCTTCCGTTCTTGTGCTCCAGATGGAGGTGCCGATCGCGGATTCTCTGGAGGTCGCCGCGCGGGCGCGCCGGTCGGGCGTCAAGGTCGTATGGAATTTCGCCCCGGTGCCGGCCGTCAAGGAGCGCTCGGCCATTGCCGAACTCCTGGCCGTGACAGACGTTCTCGTCGTCAACGAGCACGAGGCGCTTGCCATCGCCGAAATTGTCGGCGAGCGGTCGGGCGACGACTATCTCAAGGCAGGATACGATCTATCCCGTTCCTTCGGCCCGACCTGCATCGTCACGGCGGGATCGCGTGGCGCCTATGCCATTACCCCTGACGGCGCCCAGATCCATGCCACCGCGCGCCCTATCGTCCCGGTCGATACGACGGGCGCAGGAGACACCTTCGTCGGTGTCCTGGCCCATGGGCTCGCCGAGGGGCTGGAGATCGGGCAGGCCATGGAGCGGGCCTGCGCGGCTGCGTCCCTGTCCTGCCTGACGGCAGGCGCCCAGGCAGGCATGCCCCAGAGAAAAGCCCTGGAGCATCACTTGAGTCAGGCTTGAGAGAGCACCTCCGGGATCACCCTGGTCAGGCTCCCGGTCGCCGGGAAGAGTGGGATCAAGCAGGCCTGCAGGGCGTGGTAGAGGTCCGGCTTGCCGGTGAAGAGGGTCGCACCCGGCTTCAGGTCCTCCGTCAGTTCCGGGCGCCACCCACCGTGCTTGTGGTCGATCAGGTGCCGGTCGGCAAAGCCCCAGAGGGTGCGGTACCATTGCTCGTGGTAATCGCTGGGGTCATGGGCACCCAGGAAAGCCGCCGCGCCGATGGCTTCCGCGCAGGGCCACCAGAGCTTCTGCGGCAGTCGCGGCTTATCCTCCCAGTCGAGGGCATAGAAGAAGCCGCCCTTTTCCTTGTCCCATCCGAGTTCGATGGATTGGCGGAAGAGTTCACGAGCCGCCTCCGGCATCCAGGCATGACGCTTGCCGCCGAGAGACCAGAGCTGGAGCACGAGCCGCGCCCATTCCAGCCAATGGCCCGGGGTCGTGCCGTAGGGGCGGAACACATCGTAGCCGCGATATTCCTTGTCGAGGCTCCAGTCCGCATGGAAGTGCTCTGCCACTCGGTAGCCGAGGGAGGCAGCGTGACGGCCGATGACCAGGCTCGCGATCCGCTCGGCCTTGTCGAGATAGGCTTTGTCGCCCGTGGCTTCGAAGGCGGCCATCAGTGCTTCCGTCAGGTGCATGTTGGAATTCTGGCCGCGATACTGGCTCAAGGGTTGCCAGTCGCGGGAGAATTCCTCCGTCACGGCTCCGTGCTGCTCCTCCCAGAACCTCTCTTCCAGAACCTGGGTGATGTCCTGGATCAGGCGGTCGGCGAGGGGGTGTCCCACCACCTTCGCGCTTGAGGCGGCGAGCAGGACGAAGGCGTGCCCATAGGCCTGCTTGGTGTCGTCCTTCGGTCCGTCGTTGTCCAGCGACCAGACATAGCCGCCGTGCTGGGCATCCCGGTGGGTATTCCAGAGGTAGTTCATGCCATGGTCGACGATAGCGTCGCTACCAGGGCGGCCGAGCAGGGTGCCGATGGCGAAGCAATGCACCATGCGGGTTGTGTTGTGGATCTGCCGGACGGGGTTGCCGGTCTCGATGGGCCGACCCGTATCGTCGAGATCGAAGAAGCCGCCTGCCGGATCGATGATGCCGTGCTGGAAGAAATCGAAGAGAGCATTCGCCTGCTCCAGCAGCCATTGCCGATGAAAGCGGTTGGAGCGCCAGTTCGGGCCAAGGGGAGGGAGGACGGGCTGGGACATCATCATGACAGGTTCCGTTGTGATCAGGCGCGTGACGCCATGAATTGTTCGACCTCCGCCCAGGAGGGCGGATTGGCGCCGCGACGGGTGCAGACGATGGCCGCCGCTGCGGCTGCGAAATCGAGGGCTTCTGTGACCTGCCCCTCCGTCAACCCGGCCATCGCGCCGGGCGTGAGCAGGTCGTTGGCATCGAGCCAGGACAGAAGGCCGGCATGGAAGGTGTCGCCTGCGCCGACTGTATCCACCACGTCGATCCTTGGAGCGGGGCGCTCCACGATCCGATCTCCGAACGCCGCCAGCGGGCCCTTTTCCCCGCGAGTGATGATCACGAGCTTCGGACCGAGCGCCAGCCAGGCACGGGCCGCGGAGGCAAGGTCGCGGGTGGCATAGAGAAGCTCGATATCCTCGTCGCTCGCCTTCACGATGTCCGCATAGGCAAGCAAGCCTTCGAAGCGGTCGCGATAGGCCTTCAGATCGCCGACGACGCGCGGCCGGACGTTGGGATCGAGGGAGATCACGCGTGACCCCGCCTCGCGGCGAAGGAGCGCCTCGATGGCACTGGCGATGGGCTCGACGCCCAGGGCATAGGACCCCGCCGCAATGGCATTCACGTCAGGAGGCAGCCGGGCCGGGAGCATTTCGGGCGCGAGCGCGCGGTCGGCGGAATTGGGTGCATAGAACGAATATCGCGGCTGCCCCGAGGCGTTCGTCGCGACCACGCTGAGGGTGGTATAGTTCGGGCAGCGCTGGAGATAGGCGGCGCTCACGCCGGATTCGGCGAGCTTCTCCGCCAGGAATGTGCCGAACACATCGTCCGACAGGGTCGACAGGAAGGCGGCGAGCCGTCCGAGGCGGCCTATTCCGATGGCCACATTGAAGGGTGACCCACCGGCAACGGCTTCCGCAGGAAAACCGGTCGGAGCCGGGGCTCCGATAAAGAGATCGATTAGGGCTTCGCCGCAAACCAGGATCATGAAAAGCCTCCGGACAAAACCTCAATGACACTCATGGAGCCCGACCGTTGCGATCCGCATGATGTTACGCGGGCATCGCATCGGGCGGAACCGGCTCCGAGGGGAGAGCCGCGATCCGCTTGAGGTCGCGCAATATATGATCCAGGGAAACGGGTCCAGAGACACCGCCGAAGCCGAAATAGAGCGTCTTGAAATGGGCGAAGAGCTGCTCATAGACCGCATGCGCCTTCGGGTCCGGTTCGAAGGTCCGGAAAGGAAGGCAGATCGCCGTCCGGGCGCTGTCGAGATCGGGATGCGATCCGGCGGCGAGGCTCGCGAAGATGCTGGAGCCCAGGCCGGTCGGGATCCCGTTGGGGACCAGGACCGGACGGCCGAGCACGTTGGCGTAGACCTGGTTCAGAACCGCATTGTGCTGTGGGATTCCGCCCGCATTGATGACCCGCTCCACCGGCACGCCGCCCTCGACCATGCGCTCGAGGATGATACGGGTGTGGAAGGCAGTCCCTTCTATGGCGGCGAATAGTTCGTCCTGAGCCGTGTGCAGCAGGTTCCAGCCCAGCGTGATGCCGCCGAGATCCGCCTTCACGAGAACCGTGCGGTCGCCGTTGTCCCAGGTCAGGCGCAGGAGGCCGGTCTGGCCGGCGCGGTACTGCTCCAGGCCCTTGGAGAGTTCCTGGACGCTGGTGTTGGCGCGCCGGGCGATCGCTTCGAAGATATCGCCGGTCGCAGACAGACCGGCCTCGATCCCGACGAGGTTGGGATCGACACTGCCGGGCACGACACCGCAGACGCCCTGAATCAGGCTGGTATCCTCGGCGATCGCGATGATGCAGGTGGACGTGCCGACCACGTTCACGACATCGCCGACCCGGCAGCCGGCGCCGATAGCGTCCCAGTGTGCGTCGAGGGCGCCGACCGGGATCGGAATGCCGGCCTTCAGTCCGAGCCGATCCGCCCAATAGGGAGCGAGATGGCCTGCGACGACGTCGGAGGTGGCATATTCGCCCGCAAGCTTCTCGCGAATGCCGTCGAACAGCGGATCGACCTTGGAGAGGAATTCCTGCGGGGGCAGGCCGCCCCAGCGGGGGTTCCACATCCATTTATGGCCCATGCCGCAAACGCTGCGCTTGATCTGGCGGGGATTCGTGACGCCGGTGAGGGTGGCTGCCACCATGTCGCAATGTTCGAGGGCAGTCACGAGCCGGTCGCGCTTGTCGGGATTATTGCGCAGCCAGTGCAGCAGCTTGGAGAAGCCCCATTCATGAGAATAGACGCCGCCGCACCATTGGATGGCTTCGAGGCCTTCCCGATGCGCGAGCCGGGTGATCTCCTCGGCCTCGGCTTTCGCCCGGTGGTCGCACCAGAGGTAATATTCGTCGAGGGGCTCCAGGCCCTCTCCGACCATCACGACGCTGGAGCCGGTGGTGTCGATGGCGAGCGCCGCCACATCCTCGCCCTTCACGCCCGCCGAATCCAGGGCGCCGCGCATGGCGCGCGCCAGCGCATCCATGTGATCGGCATGCGCCTGGGTCGCGTAGGCGGGGTTCTCGCGCTTCCGGTGCAGCGGGTATTCCGCCTTGGCGAGGCCGAGCGGGCCCTTGCGGTCGTCGACGAGGGTGACCCTTACGCTCAGAGTGCCGAAATCGACACCTGCTACAACGGCCATCTTGATCTCCCAAATCGGGTCGTGTGCGGTTGAAAAGGAGGCGGGAGGTTATTTCTCGGACTGGCCATAGGTCGCCGCCGCCCCATGCTTGCGGAAATAGTGCCGGTCGAGCAGCGCCTGCGAAACGCCCTGCGCGTTCGGTTGAAGCGAGAACGTATACATCGCCATGCGGGCCACGGCTTCCAGTACGACCGCGTTGTGCACGGCATCGTCCGGCGTCCGTCCCCATGCGAAGGGGCCATGTCCCGCGACCAGAGCGGCCGGCACTTCCATCGGGTCGCGATTACCGAAGGCCTCCGCGATGGCGACACCGGTCGCACGGACATAATCGTTCTTGATCTCGTCGGCGGTCAGCTCGCGGGTGACCGGAACCGGACCGTAGAAATAGTCGGCATGGGTGGTGCCGAGAGCCGGGATCGGACGGCCCGCCTGAGCCCAGGCCACGGCGTATTCCGAGTGGGTGTGCACCACGCCGCCGATCTCCGGGAAGGCCTTGTAGAGATGGATGTGGGTATCGAGGTCGGAGGAGGGGCGCAGCTCGCCCCAGACGACCTTGCCTTCGAGGTCCGTAACGACCAGGTCGTCGGCCTTCATGCGCTCGTATGGCACTCCGCTCGGCTTGATGACGACGAGGTTGTCGTCGCGGCTGATGCCGCTGACATTGCCGAAGGTGTAGAGAACGAGCCCGCGGCGCACCACTTCCAGATTGGCTTCCAGAACCTGCTCGCGCAGCTGCTTCAACATCGGATGCTTCCTCTAGAGCCGTTTCCACTAAATTGGAATCGCCTCTCTTGTTTGCTTTGGCGCATTTTTGACAGTGAACCGGATCCTCTTCACCGAAAAATGCCAGGGGCCCATGAACGGAAAACGGCGGCCACAGCTCGCGCCATGACCGCCGGATGTCAAACGAAATCAGCGGACGGCCTGCCAGCCCTTGTAGTCCTTGATGTTGTCTGCGGTGATCAGCTTCGGCTCGAGCAGGATCACGTTCTTCTCGGGCTTCTTGCCGTTCACGATGCCGACGGCGAGCTCATAGGACTGGGCCGCCATGACGTACGGGTCCTGCGAGGCCGAGGCCTTGATCAGGGAGTTGCCCGACTTCAGCTCGGTCTCGATGTCCGGGGCCCCGTCAACCGCCGTGATGATGAACTCGTTGCGGTTGAGCTGCTTGGCGGCCAGATTGATGCCGATGGCGGTGGGGTCATTGATCGCGAAGACGGCATCCACCTTCGGGAAACGGGTCAGCAGGCTCTGACCGACGGCGAAGCCGCCCTCACGGGAACCCTTGGCGTCCTGGTTGTCCGAGAGGACCTTGATGTCCGGGTACTTGGAGAAGACGTTCTTGCAACCCTTCACGCGATCCGTGATCGACGAGACCTGCGGGCCGTTCACGATGAGGACGTCGCCCTTACCCTTGAGGTGGTCGGCGATGTACTGGCAGGCGAGCTCGCCGGCTTTGACGTTGTCCGTCATCACCGTCACGTCGGCGCCGGCCGCGGCCACGTCGAAGGCGGCAACCACGAGGCCGGCCGCCTGAGCGCGCTTGACGGAAGGCTCGATGGCCTTCGGATCGACCGCGTTGATCATCACGATGTCCGTTCCGGCCGCCGTGAAGTTGTCCATCTGGGTGAATTGCTTGTTTAGATCGTAATCCGCCGACACGGACGTGATCTTGGCCCCGGGAGTGATCTCCTTCGCCTTGGCCTCGATGCCCTTGATGGTCGCGACGAAGAACGGGTTGCCCAGGAGGCCGACCGAAATGCCGACGTTCTTGACGTCCTTGGCATAGGCCGGGGCTGCCAGGCCGGCAACGACGGCAAGGCTCAGGGTCAGACGGGAAAGTGCCATTGGTTCCTCCAAGTGTCCTTTGTAAGTGTCCTTTGCAGGTCTCTTTGTGCTCCACGCCTCCCGGGGCCTGTGCTTGCTTTCCGGGAGGGTGATCATACGAGCGCCCAGGCCGGGCACCGGTATCTCTTGATCAGGTGCGTGCCGATCCCTTGAGGCGGTAGCGGTCGAGCGCCACGGCCCCGATGATCACGAGCCCCTTGATGATGAACTGCCAGATGTCGGAGACGCCCACCAGGATGAGGCCGTTCGACAGGATGGCGATGATGAGCGCGCCGATCAGCGTGCCCCAGATCGACCCGATGCCGCCGACGAAGCTGGGGCCGCCGAGGATGACGGCCGCGATGGCGTCGAGTTCGTAGGATTGCCCGAGCTGCAACCCGTTCGCGGCGAAGAGGCGCGCCGCCGACATGACGCCGCCGAGGCCTGCCGCCAGTCCCGAGAAGGCATAGACGAACAGCAGCACCGCCCAGACCTTGATGCCGGTGAGCCGCGCCGCGTCAGGATTGCCGCCGACCGCATAGATATGGACGCCCAGCACCGTTCTTCGCAGGATGAACCAGGAGATGATCACCACCGCGAAGGCGATCCATACCAGCCAGGGCAGGCCGAACAGGGTGCCGTTGCCGATGAAGGCGAAAGGAAGCTGAGGGTTGAACTGGGTGGTATCGTCTCCGAGCAGGCGCGCGAGGCCGCGCACGGCGGTCAGCGAGCCCAGGGTCACGATGAAGGGCGGGAGCTTCGCGAAAGCGATCAGCGCACCGTTCACGAGGCCGAGGCCCAACCCGGTCAGCAGGGCGGCCGGAATGCCCAGCATGCCCCATTCGGGGATCAGGGATCCGAGGATAGCCACCATGGCGGCGGCGGCCAGGATCGAGCCGACCGACAGGTCGATGCCGCCTGTGAGAATGACGAAGGTCATCCCGGCCGCGAGCACGGTGTTGATCGAGGCCTGCTGCATCACGATCGAGAGGTTCTGGAAGCTCAGGAACCGCCCCGACATGAGTTCGAACACGATGCCGAGGATGATGAGCACCGGCAGCATGCCGATGGCTTGAAGGGTGGAGCGCCAGGCAAGGCGCCGCTGAAGGCTTTCGGATGCCGCATCGACGCCCTTCGCTCCGGTCGATTGCAGGCCTGCGCTGGTCTCATTCGGGGATGTCATTCGGCCGCTTCCCTTACGCCTGTCGCGATAGCAATGATGTTTTCCTGGGTCATGGGCGGATGGCCGGCGCCGCCGACCTCGCCCTCGAGCCGTCCTTCCCGCATCACCAGCACGCGGTCGCAGATGCCCACGACTTCCGGGAGCTCGCTGGAGATGACGATGACGCCGACGCCGTTGCGGGCGAGGCTGTCGATCAGCCGGTAGATCTCCGACTTCGCACCGATGTCGACGCCACGGGTCGGCTCGTCGAGGATGAGGACCTTGGGTTTCGTCTCGAGCAGTCGGGAGAGAAGGACCTTCTGCTGGTTGCCGCCCGAAAGGCTGCCGACCGGCACCACATCGCCCGCCACGCGGATTCCGAGAGCCCGGATCGCTGCCGCGGCCCGTTGCCTGGCGGCTTTGATGTTGAGCACGCCGCCCGCGCGCGCATCCCGGCCCAACACGTTCACGTTCACGTTGTCCCGCACGGTCAGGTCGAGGAAGAGGCCGAGATGCTTGCGGTCTTCCGTCAGGTAGACCACGCCCGCCTCGATGGCATCCTCGGGCTCGTCGATCGAAAGACGCTTGCCCTGGAGAAAGACCTCGCCGCTGGTGCGCGGATCGGCCCCATAGATGAGGCGCGCAAGCTCCGTGCGTCCCGCGCCGACGAGCCCGGCGATCCCGAGGACCTCGCCCTCATGCAGTTCGAAGGAGCAATCGTGCACGCGCGCGCCGTCGGCCATGTTGCGCACAGCGAACATCACGGGCCCCCGGCTCTGATGAGCGTCGTGGTCCTTCTTGTAGAAGGACGACAGATCGCGGCCGACCATCATCTGAACAAGGCGCTCGGCCGAGATTTCGTCGCCCACAAGGGTGCCGACATAAGACCCGTCCCGCAGGACCGAGACACGTTCGGCCAACTCGTAGATCTCGGCCATGCGGTGGCTGATGTAGATGATGGCGAGGCCTTCCGCCCGCAGCTGCCGGACGAGCGCGAACATAGCCTCCGTCTCACGGGAGGAGAGCGAGGTCGTGGGCTCGTCCATGACCAGGATGCGGGAATTCGCGATGAGCGCGCGGGCGATCTCCACGAGCTGCCGCTCGGCCATCGACAGCTCGCTGACCTTCGTGGTTGCCTTGAACTGGACGCCGAGCCGTTCGAGAACCGTCTGGCAGGCCTTCTCCATGGAGCGCCGGTCGACCATGGGGCCGGACTTGTGCTCGCGGCCGAGAAGCATGTTCTCGGCGACCGTCAGGTTCGGGGCGAGGGAGAGCTCCTGATAGATGATGGAGATGCCGTGATGCCGCGCCGTCAGCGGGCCGTCTATGACGATGGGCTGGCCGTTGATGAGGATTTCTCCCCCCGGATCGGCCTGATAGGCGCCGGAGAGGATCTTCATCAGCGTCGACTTGCCGGCGCCGTTCTCTCCCATCAATGCGTGAATCTCTCCCGGATAGACCGTCAGAGAGACGTTCGTCAGCGCCTTGACGCCTGGGAACGTCTTGGAGATGTCTCTCATTTCGAGGATCGGATTGGATCCTGTCATGGGCGTTTCCCTAAAGGCGCATTTTTGTATCGGCAGTTTTCAGCCTTGAACTCTGAAGACTCTATCATGCCAAATTTCGGACCGGATCAGAAGAGATCGTGAATGCCCTAAATGTTTCAATTCAATCGGGTTTCAATCCCTCCTAAATTGCCGTGGAACAGAGTCCGCGACAATTTATGGATAAAGTTATGGTTTGCAGCATTCGGCTTTCCAGCGAATAGATATATTGTTCTGTTTCTGCGCTTTCTTCAGGGACGCGAGAATTCCGGCTTCAGGGCGCGATACAGGCTGCGGAAGGCATCGATCCTCGGACGATAGAGGTCGACGAGCTGCGGCTCGGGCTCGATGGTTTCCAGAATCCTGGGTGGCGTGCACACCGTATCCGGGGATTCGCCGGTCGTCGCCAATCGCGCCAGCCGTGCCGCACCGAATGCCGGCCCCTTGTCGCTGCCATGATAGCGCAGCATCCGGACGTCCAGCACGCTCGCGAAGATTCTGGCCCAGAACGCGCTCCTCGACCCACCACCGATCATCCCCGCATAGGTTAGCGGCGTGCCTGCCTGCGCGAGACATTCCTTCGCGTCGGCGAAACTGAAGGCCACGCCTTCGAGGATCGCCTGCACGAGGTCCGTCTGCTGCGTCTGCGGCGAGAGGCCGAAGAACACACCGCGTGCGTAAGGATCGTTGTGCGGCGTCCGCTCTCCCGTGAGATAAGGCAGGAAGAGGAGGGATGACGGTTTCGTATAGGCGGCTTCGGTCTCGTGCAGGAGCTGGCCGATGTCCCGCTTCAGGAGCTGGGCTCCCCAGGCCAGACAGCTTGCCGCGTTCAGCATCGCGGCCATCTGGAACCAGCGATCCGGCACCGCATGGCAGAAGGAATGCACCACGGCCTCGGGAGCCGGGCTGAAGCTCCGGGTCGTGACGAAAAGCTGGCCGGACGTGCCGAGCGAGATGAAGGCCGATCCATCATCGATGGCGCCGAGACCCACGGCGCCGGCCGCCGCATCCCCCGCGCCGCCCGCCACGACCACATCGCTCCCCAGACCCCATCGTCGGGCGATGTCGGCCAGCAGAATTCCTGATGCCTGCGAACCTTCGACGAGCCTCGGCATCTGGTCCCGGCTGAGACCTGTCGCGGCCAGCGCGGCATCGGACCAATCACGCTTGCCCTCGTCCAGCCACCAGGTGCCGGCGGCGTCCGACATCTCCGTCACGATGTCGCCGGTGAGCTTGAGGCGGATGTAGTCCTTCGGAAGCATCACCTTGCGCACGGCGCGAAAGATCTCCGGCTCATGCCGCGCGAGCCATACGAGCTTCGGCGCAGTGAAGCCGGGCATCGGAATGACGCCCATGGCATGGGACAGCTCCGGATACCTGTCGCGGAGCTCCTGCGCTTCTCGAAAGGAGCGACCGTCATTCCAAAGAATCGCGGGGCGGAGAGGCCGGTCGTTTGCGTCGAGAAGAACGGCTCCGTGCATCTGACCCGAGAGGCCGATGCCGCGGATATCCGCTAGCGCCGACGCGGATCGCGTGCGAAGCTGATCGAGCGCCGTCTGCACCGCCTCCCACCAGAGGTCCGGGTCCTGCTCGGACCAGAGATCGTGCGGACGGGATATCTGCAGGGGGATGTCCGCTTCCGCGACCGATGTTTGCTGCTCGTCGACGAGGATCGCCTTCACGGCTGAGGTGCCGACATCGATGCCGAGATAATGGGCCACGCCGCATGCTCCTTGAAAAGGTGTTGGCCTTGGTTTGGCCTCATGTTCGAAAGAGCATATAGCTCAGCCCTGCCGCTTAGGCATACAGGTGACAAAATCCAGAGGCGACGCCATGAAAAAATCTCATGGTCGAAATGTCGCCCGGATATTTAAATGGCAGCGGCATGCACCAGATAGTCGGTCATGCCACAGAATTCCAAACCCCCGTCCGAGTTCACCCGTCCCGAGACCGCCAGCTCGGCGGCGGCACTGAGCGCCGCCGTGCGGCTGCACCTCGGTAAGCAGTTGCGTGCCCTTTATGGCGACCCCGCGGAGGACAAGCTGCCGCGCGACCTCGCCCGTCTGGCCGACCGCGTCGCCCAGGTCATCCGTGCGCATACGGAGCCGGTCGACCAGGAGTTCGTCAACGGTGTCATGGATGCGTTGCCGAACTTGCGCGCCTTCGCCCTGTCGCTGACCGGAAAGGTCGATCAGGCGGAGGATCTGGTTCAGGATACGGTGCTCAAGGCCTTGACCAAGCAGGACACTTTCGAATCCGGCACGAACCTGCAGGCCTGGCTCTTCACGATTCTGCGAAACGGGTTCTACTCCACCCACCGCAAGACCAGCCGCGAGGTGGAGGACGGCGACGGCACCCATGCCGCGAGCATGATCGCGATCCCTGACCAGGAAGACAAGCTCGCGCTCCAGGATCTCTCCACGGCTCTGGAGAAGCTTCCGCAGGAGCAGCGCGAGGCGATCATCCTCATCGGCGCCGAAGGCATGTCATACGAGGATGCGGCGGAAGCCCTGGGCGTGAAGGTCGGGACGATCAAAAGCCGGGTCAATCGTGCCCGTAACCGTCTCGCCGAGCTCATGGGAACATCCCGCGCCGATCACGACCACTCGGCAACCGTTTGACGATCCATTCCCTGTAGACCTGGGCATCGTGCGGAAAAGTGCATTCCACTTCTTCGCACGATGTTCTATGCCTCCGCCTCACCAACTTGTGAGCAGGCGCACGGCATACCTTTGCGGAGCCCTGCTGCTCTCCGGCAGCGGCTCGCGGCCCTCGGCGGCTTGAAACCCGTTCGAGACCGGTAAGGACGACCGACTGCCCGAAGGATATTGAGGCATGTCGCTTGTCGAGCTGTTCGGATTTCTGGTGCTGACCGGAATTGCCGCATACATCCAGACCCTGACTGGCTTTGCTTTCGGCCTGATCACCATGGGTGGCGTCGGGCTGACCGGTCTTCTGTCGCTTCCCGATGCGGCGATGCTCGTGAGCGTCCTCACCTTCGTGAATGCGGTTCAGATGCTCCACAAGGGCTGGCGCGACGTGGCATGGCGGGAGTTTCGCGTCGTCATGCTGACCAGCATTCCCATGCTCTTCGTGGGGTACTGGCTGCTCGAGTGGCTGGCTGGAACGCGGGCCGACATTCTGCGCCTCATCCTCGGCATCGTGATCATCGTTTCGAGCCTGCAGCTCGCCCGAAAGCCTGAGCCGCTTCCGAGGCGTTCCGGCGACGGCTCATTCATGTTCTTCGGCAGCATCGCGGGACTGATGGGCGGATTGTTCTCGACTGCCGGGCCGCCGCTCGTCTATCACTTCTATCGGCAGCCGATGCCCCAGGTGACGGTGAGGGAAACCCTGGTGACGATCTTCGCGCTCAACGCCGTGTTCCGGAATGGTCTCGTGGTCTTTTCCGGCAATCTGCCATCGGCGTCGATCCTGACCGGGCTCTTTGCCATTCCGGTCGTCATGGGAGCGACCCACGCGGCCCGCCGCTGGCCCCCGCCGCTCTCTCCCGCCACCATGCGGTGGATCGTGCTCGGATTGCTCTTCCTGTCAGGCGTGTCGCTGGGAATGCCCGCGATGGTGCATCTGCTGAAGTCTTCCTGACGATCCCGGAATGCACAAAATATCAGCGGCCGCGTTTGGGCTGTTCCTCGAACTTTTCCATAGGCTTCAGGTTGAGCCTCTAGCTGGTGGGTGCTCGAAACCGCTCTTCTGCCAAGGAGGGGAGCATGGAACACAGGCCTCTGTCCGAACTCAGTAGCGTCGCCGACCTGAAAATCCCTGAAGAAGTCACAGCGCCGGTTCTGTTGAAGCGCGAACGTCTGGACCGCTGGGTCGAGCTCCTGGAACGGGAGCCGGGCCGCATTCTCAGGACTCTCGACGAAATCGAGTGGAAGCCGAAAGCCCAGCGTCTTGCCCTGCGGGCCGACGGCTCGGCTCTGACGATCGCCTACTCCGATCCTGTCCTACGCCATGCAGGCCTGCGCAGCGATACCTTCGGGGACGCGGTGGATTTCTTCCAGATTTCCGAACACGACGCCCATATCGTCCTGTGCTCGTGCCATGGCGGTGAGGCCATGCGGGCGGACGAAGCGGCGCGGCGGGTGCGCGGAATCCGGTCTCCCAGCCTGTGGGCGCTTTATTTCGGCTGGTTCCGCTAGGTTGGAAGCCAAGTATCCGAGTTGAGCAGCCCTGGCTCGGGATCGGCTCCCAAGAGGATCGAACGCGCCAGGGCCGACATCCACGTGGTCTCCGAAGTGGATGCATGAACAGGACAGTTGAGCATTGTTTCAATGATGGTTCGTTATGCTATGTCGTAGCGTGTCTGTGGGGTAACGATACTCAGTCGGTAGCAACACATAAATGCAAATACAGTTACTACTTGTTGATTATCCATGAGCCGCACCGGGAGCCATACCTGCCCTTTCATTCGGGGGAAATCAAATGGCAGGTATGGCTCCCGTGGTCAGAACGACCAATCAGGATATCGATGGGATCCTGTCCGGACTGCGGTGGGACAGTCTCGACCTGACCTACAGCTTTCCTATCGCAGCCACGGACTATGGAACCGCCTATGGCTATGGCGAAGCGAAGAACAATTTCCAGCCGCTGACATCCTTTCAGAGCGCGACCGTCCGCAAGATCTTCGGGATGATCTCGGACGTGACCGGACTCAAGTTCACGGAAATCCAGGAAACACCTGCCCTACAGGCCGACCTGCGCCTGGCGAGATCCGACGAGACCGGCTCGGCCTGGACCTACTTCCCGGCTTCGGCACCGGAAGGCGGGGACACCTGGTTCCGGACGAGCGGCGGCTGGTTTGATCAGCCGGTTTCCGGAAATTATGCCTATTACGTCTTCATCCATGAGGTTCTCCATGGAATCGGCCTGAAGCACGGCAATGAAACAAGCTCCTTCGGAGCGATGACGACAGAGCACGACTCCATGGAGTATTCGCTGACGACCTACAGATCCTATGTTGGCGCGAGCGGCCTCCATGTTGAGAACGAAGGGTGGAGCTTCGGGCAGACGCTAATGATGTACGACATCGCCGCACTTCAGCGGATGTATGGTGCGAATTTTTCCACCCGCAACGATGACACGATCTATTGCTGGAGCCCAACCACAGGAGAAGCCTTCATCGACGGAGTGGGGCAGGGAGCTCCGGGAGCCAACCGGATCTTCATGACCCTCTGGGATGGAGGAGGAAACGATACCTTCGATTTCTCGAACTACAGAACCGGCCTGAGCGTGGACCTGCGGCCTGGCGAGTGGTCGACGACGTCAACGGCGCAACTCGCCGATCTCGGCGGAGGCAGATCGGCGCGGGGCACCATCGCCAACGCGCTCTTGTACGATGGTGATCCGAGGTCTCTCATCGAGAACGCCCTCGGAGGTCGGGCAGGCGACGCGCTCGTCGGCAACGCCGCCGCGAACAGGCTCAAGGGAGGGGCAGGGGGAGACCGTCTCAGCGGCCTCGACGGAGCCGACACGCTTCATGGCGGAACCGGTAAGGACGTGCTCATCGGCGGCCAGGGAAGGGACGTCTTCGTCTTCGACACGAAACCCAAGAAGGCCGTCAACCTGGACCATGTTCTCGACTTCGCGGTGACTGACGACACCATTCATCTCGAGAATGCAGAGTTCTTGCACCTCGGCCGTGCGGGCAGGCTGCCCTCTCCGGCGTTCTGGACAGGCGCCAGGGCCCATGATCGATCCGACCGGGTCATCTACGACAGGGAAACCGGCGCGCTGTATTACGATCCTGACGGAACCGGGGCCTGCAGCCAGATCAAGTTCGCCCAACTGAGCAAAGGGTTGAAAATGACTGCGGGCGACTTCCGGATCATATGAGGGCCCGTCCAGCGTAGCGGATGAATTCATATTGCGGTGTCCGCTTCTGGGTCCCGGGCTCCAGGCAGCTCATTCTGCTCTCGCGGATGCTTCCGGAGCGCCGCTACCTTCCGTCAATTTGACTTCCCGCCGGGATTAGAGGACATCACGCGCTTTGATGAACCTGTGCCTACGGGAAACCCTTGTCGGCACGAAGGATTGCCCGCTCCCGGAGTGATTGATGGACGGTTCTGTCCCCCAGCAGCGAATGTCTCTGCGCTACCTCTCCGTTGCCCAGCTGACGAGCGTGGTCGAGCGGAGCCACGTCCGGCTCTGCGCCGTCCTCGTGCTGCTGTCTCTCGCCTGCTTCCTCCCGGGCTTTACGACCCTCCAGCCCATGGATCGGGATGAGCCGCGCTATGCCCAGGCTTCCAAGCAGATGATGGAAACGGGCGATTTCGTCGATATCCGCTTCCAGGACGAGGCGCGAAACAAGAAGCCGGTCGGCATCTACTGGATGCAGAGCGTCGCTGTTTCCGTCGGGCAGGCGCTGGGCGTGCCCGAGGCCCGAACCACCATCGCTCTTTACCGCATTCCTTCCCTGTTCGGCGCCCTCGCCACGGTTCTGCTGACTTATTGGGCGGCCCTGGCCTTCTTCGGGAGGCGAGGGGCGTTCCTGACGGCGGCCCTCATGGCGACCTGCGTCATTCTCATGGTCGAAGCGCGTCTGGCCAAGACGGATGCCATGCTGACGGCCTGCTCCGTCGCGGTCATGGGCGGTCTGGCCCGGGCCTATCTGAGCCGAGGGGCGGGGACGTTGCCGAGACGGGCGTTGTGGCTCTTCTGGACCGGCTTCGCCTTTGGGATCCTGATCAAGGGGCCGCTGGTCATCATGTTCGCGGGCCTTGCCGCTGCCGTGCTGTCTTACAAGGAGCGCTCCGGCCGCTGGCTCATGACCCTCAAACCTTGGCAGGGGCTGGCATTCACGCTTGCCGTCGTCCTTCCCTGGTTCATCGCCATCGCCATCAACACCAAGGGCGCCTTCTACGCTGAAGCCATTGGGCACGACATGCTCGGCAAGGTCGGCACGGCTCAGAAGGTCCACTGGGCTCCGCCCGGTTTCTACCTGATCTCGTTCTTCGCCACTTTCTGGCCCGGAGCTATTCTGGCAGCCATCGCGGTGCCCTTCGCCTGGATACATCGCCGCGAAGAGCCGGTGGCCTTTGCTCTCGCCTGGATCGTGCCGTCCTGGATCGTGTTCGAGGCGGTTCCGACCAAGCTCCCGCATTATACGCTGCCGCTTCTGCCGGCTGTTGCGATCATCACGGTCATGGCCATCGCGCGCCATTTCGTCGGACCGCAACGGCCCGCAGCCAAGGTCGCCACAGTGCTCATCCCGTTCATTCCGGTAGGGCTGACGATCGGTCTGTCCGCGATCGGTTGGACGTTCGACAGGATGATCCCATATCGGGCGCTTCCATTCCTCGCGACATCCTCGCTTCTCGCCCTGTGGGCCTGGTGGCTGTTCGCGAAGAACCGGATGGTTCCGACCCTATGGGCGAGTTTCGTGTCGGCGGTCTTCCTGGCCGTCGGCGTTTTCGGCTTCGCCCAGCTCGATCTACGCTCCCTCAAGGTCTCGGGTCGGCTCGCCGAGGCGGCCCACAACGTGCCATGCGCCGATCCGCAGGTCGGAACCCTCGGTTATCGCGAGCCCAGCCTCGTCTTCCTGACAGGCACGAATCTCGAAATGATCGATTCGGGAGCCCAGGCCTCCGCTTTCCTGAATCAGGGCGGGTGCCGTGTCGTGTTTGTAGAAAAACGTTACGAAGGGGAGTTCCGGACCGAGAACGAGCGCCTGAAACAGCAGCCCACGCTCTCGACCCGGATCCATGGATTCAATATCAACAGCGGGCGGCGGGTCGATATCGCCGTCTATGGGACGGGGTTTTGAAAAATCCTTCCCGGTTTCGAAGAGGCGGCCAGGAATGGCCCGTAAAGAATGACTGATCTTTCTCAGGGTCCCCGCATCAGCGTCGTGGTGCCCGTCAAGAACGAGGCGCTCAACATCCTCCCCCTGGTCGAGGAGATCGAGCGTGCCTGCGCGCCTCTTTCGCCCTTCGAGGTGGTCTATGTGGACGACGGCTCCACGGATGCGACCGTGGAACAGGTTCTGAGCGCCCGGGCGACGCGGCCGTGGCTGCGCCTCGTCCGGCATGAGGCGAGCTGCGGCCAGAGCGCGGCCGTCCGGACCGGCGTTCACGCCGCTCGCGGCCCCATCGTGGTCACCCTCGACGGGGACGGGCAGAACGATCCGGCCTTCATTCCCCAGCTCGTGGCGGCTCTCGCCGATCCGCAGGTCGCCCTTGTGGCCGGGCAGCGGGTGGGGCGCAAGGACGGCGCCTACAAGAAGTGGCAGTCCAGGATCGCCAACGGCGTTCGCGGGAGGATCCTGAAGGATGGGACGCGGGATACGGGCTGCGGCCTCAAGGCCTTTCGGCGGGAGGTTTACCTGCGACTGCCGTATTTCGACGCCCTTCACCGCTTCATGCCCGCCCTGGTCAAGCGCGAGGGCTTCCGGATCGCCCATGTGGACGTGGTCGACCGGCCCCGGCATGCAGGCCGTTCCAACTACGGCATGTTCGACCGCCTGTGGGTCGGCATCCTTGATTTAGCCGGAGTCTGGTGGTTGATCCGGCGCCGGCGCCGCGTTCCCGCTGCTCAGGAAATCGTCTGATGTTGATGCGTCTTTCCCACGATCTGGGACTTTATTTCTATGACCTGGTCGTCGCCCGCTTCGACCTGTGGGCCGCCTTTGGCGTGCTGGCGCAATTCGTCTTCGGGGCACGTTTCCTCGTGCAGTGGATCGCCAGCGAGAAGGCCGAGAAGAGCGTGATTCCGGTCGGATTCTGGGTCCTGTCCATATCCGGCGGCCTGATGACCCTGGTTTATGGCTTCGCCCGCAGCGATATCGTCATCATCCTAGGGCAGGCCTTCTCGATCTTCATCTATATCCGTAACCTGATGTTGATCTCGAAGGAGAGGAAGAAGGCCGCAGGCCGGATCGGTTCCGAGGTCGAGGCCCCGGCGCAATAGGCGCCGAGGCCTGAGAGGGTTCAGGCTGCCTCGGCGTCCGTTTCCCGAAGCCGCGCGAAGCCCGCATCGAGATCCCGCTTCAGATCCTCCAGATCCTCCAGGCCGATATGGAAGCGGAGTGCGTGGCCGCCTGGCTCCCATTGCGTCGCCGTCCGGTAGGTCGCGCAGTTGAAGGGAATCACGAGGCTTTCGAACCCGCCCCAGGAATAGCCCATGCCGAAGAGGGAAAGCCCGTCGAGCATGGCGGCGAGCGCCTGATCGGAGCAGGGTCTGAGAATGACCGAGAACAGGCCGGACGAACCCTTGAAGTCGCGCTTCCAGATCTCGTGGCCGGGATAGGTTTCCAGGGCGGGATGCAGCACCCGCGCCACTTCGGGCCGCGCTTCGAACCATCGGGCCATAGTGAGCGCCTGCTTTTCGTGCTCCCTGAGGCGCAGAGCCATGGTGCGCAGGCCTCTCAAGCCAAGGAAGACGTCCTCCGGACCCGGGCACATGGCAAAGGAATCGTAGGTTTCCCGCAGGCGCTTGAAGCAGCGCTCGTTGGCCGAAACCAGGCCGAGCAGCAGGTCCGATCCTCCGCTCAGGTATTTTGTGCCGGCCTCGATGGCGAGGTCCACGCCCCGCTCGTGAGGCGGGAACAGCAGGGGCGTCGCCCAGGTATTGTCCATGAGGACCACCGCCCCATGCCGGTGCGCCACCGCGGCGATGGCGGGGATGTCCTGCATCTCGAGAGATTGCGAGCCCGGGGCCTCCGTGAACACCGCCGTGGTGTTCGGGCGGATCAAAGCTTCGATCCCGGCGCCGATCTGCGGATCGTAATAGGTGGTTTCCACACCAAAATTTTTGAGGATCCCGTTACAGAACTGCCGGGTCGGCAGGTAGACCGAATCCGTCATCAGAAGATGATCGCCCGCCTTCAGGCATGACATGAGGGCAACCGTGACGGCGGCGAGGCCCGACGGGGCCAGCACGGTGCCGGCCGCGCCCGTCAGCTCCGTCCAAGCGGACTCCAGGGAGTTCGTGGTGGGAGTTCCTTTCGTCCCATAGGAATAGCGCCCGCGCCGATGCAGCAGATCGTCCGTCGTCGGATAGAGGACGGTCGAGCCGCGGTAGATGGGCGTATTTACGAAACCGTGCTGCTCGAAGGGCTCCCGGCCGGCATGGACGAGGCGGGTGCGTTCGGAGATGTTTTGGGGCTTTGGGGGGAGTTTTGACATTGCTTCAAGGGCTTGCTGAGGAGACCCGGATCAGAGACCGGGCAGCCTCTGCCGTCAAGTCAGGCAAGAAATGCCTTCCATCAAGACTTGACCAGTGATTAATCATGGAATGTGATGGATCCCGATGCCGTCTCAGCCGAGGCGGCGCGGAACGGTCTATCCGGGCGCGGCTGGGGGGTAATAACCAAAAACGGCCGAGCCATGTCGAATTATTGGGAGAAGATACAAACATGAAAAAGGCTCTCGTATCGATTGCCTTCGGCCTGACGGCCAGCCTGTTCGCAACGGGCGCTTCGGCACAGGCGACACTCAACAGCGTGAAGCAGAAGGGCTTCCTGACCTGCGGCTCGAACACGGGTCTCGCCGGTTTCGGCCAGCCGGACGCCCAGGGCAACTGGACGGGCCTCGACGTCGATCTCTGCCGCGCCATCGCCGCAGCCATCTTCGACGATCCGACCAAGGTTCGCTTCATCCCGCTCGCCGCCAAGGACCGCTTCACGGCGCTCCAGTCCGGCGAGGTGGACGTGCTGTCCCGCAACTCCACCATGACGATGTCGCGCGATACGCAGCTCGGCCTCGATTTCCCGGCCATCAATTACTATGACGGCCAGGGTTTCATGGTCCGCAAGAAGCTCGGCGTCTCCTCGGCCAAGGAGCTGAACGGCGCTTCGATCTGCACCCAGCAGGGCACCACGACCGAGCTGAACCTTGCCGACTACTTCCGTGCCAACAACATGAAGTACGAAGTGGTGGCGTTCGCGACCTCGGACGAGACGTTCAAGGCCTATGACGCCGGCCGCTGCGACGCGTTCACCACGGACGCCTCCGGCCTTTACGCAGAGCGCCTGCGCGCTTCGGCTCCGGACGATCACATCGTCCTGCCCGAGATCATCTCCAAGGAGCCCCTCGGCCCGGCCGTCCGCCACGGCGACAATCAGTGGGGCGATATCGTCCGCTGGACCCATTATGCTATGCTGAATGCTGAAGAGCTCGGCGTGACCAAGGCGAATGTCGAGCAGATGAAGAACTCCGACAATCCGGAGATCAAGCGTCTTCTCGGTACGGAAGGCAAGTTCGGCGAGGCCACCGGCCTGACCAACGACTGGGCCGTGCGCATCATCAAGCACGTGGGCAACTACGGCGAGGTCTTCGAGAAGAACGTGGGCGAAGGCTCCCGTCTGAAGATCAAGCGCGGCCAGAACGCCCAGTGGACCAAGGGCGGCCTGCAATACGGCATCCCGGTTCGCTAAGCCGCTTCAAGACCAGGACGCCCGGAATATCCGGGCGTCCTTCTCTCAAAGAACAATAAAAAGCCGCCCGTTCATGACAGTATTGGCTGCATGAACAGGGGAGGACGGCAGGGTATAAAATAATAAGCCGTCAGAGGATGAACTCAGTGCAGACCGTTGTCAGTCAGACATCGCCTCCCAAAAAATCGTTCCTATACGATCCGAAGGTTCGTGGAATTTTCTATCAGGTTGTTGTCGTCGCAGCGATCGTTTTCCTGTTCTACGTCGCCGCGAGCAACGCCATCGAGAACCTGCAGCGCGCCAAGATCGCCTCGGGTTTCGGGTTCCTCAACAATACGGCCGGCTTCGACATCAGCCAGACACTGATCCAGTTCAGCGCCGCCGGCAGCACCTACGGCGACGCCTTCATCGTTGGCCTCCTCAACACGCTGATCGTCTCCGCCATCGGCATCTTCTTTACGACCATTCTCGGTTTCCTGATCGGCATCGCGCGCCTGTCCAAGAACTGGATGGTGGCGAAGGTTGCGATGGTCTATGTCGAGGTGCTGCGCAACATCCCGCTGCTGGTGCAGCTGCTGTTCTGGTACATCGCCGTTCTCGGCACTCTTCCTCAGCCGCGCAATTCCCTCGAGATGGGCGCCGGGTTCTACCTGAACTCCCGAGGCCTCTTCATGGCCAAGCCCATCTGGGGCGGCAATATTTCGGTGATCGTCGCAGCCCTCGTGATCGGTCTCGTCGGTACCTTCGTGTATCGCCGCTGGGCCAGGAGGCAGCAGGAGCAGACCGGCCGGCAATATCCGGTCGGCAAGGTCACCCTGGCCCTGGTCCTGGGCCTGCCGCTCCTGACCTGGATCGTCCTCGCCCTCACGGGCGCCAACCCGATCACCTTCGAGTTGCCGCGCAAGGGAACCTTCAACCTGGCCGGCGGCCTGCAGATCCTGCCTGAATTCGTGGCGCTGCTGCTCGGGCTGACCACATACACGGCAGCCTTCATCGCCGAGGTCGTTCGCGCCGGCATCCTGGCCGTCTCCAAGGGGCAGTCCGAAGCCGCCGGCTCCCTCGGCCTCACGCCCGGGCAGACCCTGCGCCTGGTCGTGATCCCGCAGGCCATGCGCGTCATCGTACCGCCGCTGACGAGCCAATACCTGAACCTGACGAAGAACTCCTCCCTGGCCGTGGCCATCGGTTATCCCGATCTCGTGCAGGTCTTCATGGGGACCGTGCTCAACCAGACCGGCCAAGCCATCGAGGTCGTCGTCATCACCATGGGCGTCTATCTGACGATCAGCCTCGTGACCTCGTTCATCATGAATATCTACAATCGCCGCGTGGCGATCGTCGAACGGTAGGAGATCGCATGAGCACCGCCGTCGACGTGCCCCGTTTCGTCCGCGCTAAGCAGGTTGAGGCGCTGCCTCCGCCGAATTTGGCCCGCGGCCCTGTCGCCTGGGTTCGGGAAAACCTGTTTTCCGGCCCCTTCAACACCGTGCTGACGTTGGTGGTCTTCTACCTCCTGTACGTCAGCGTCCCGCCGCTGGTGCGCTTTCTCTTCATCGACGCGGTCTGGTCCGGCTCGGATCGGGCTGCCTGCCGGGCCGATTCGGGGGGCAGCGAGGCCGGAGCCTGCTGGGCCTTCATCTGGGACAAGATCAATTACTTCGTCTACGGATCCTACACGATCTCCGAGCGCTGGCGGGTCGACGTCTTCTTCGCCCTCCTGGCCATCGGGGTTGTTTGGCTACTGTGGCTCAAGGCACCGCGCCGGGATTTGGGAGCCGTCTACTTCTTCTGGATCTTTCCGGTCGTTTCCTACGTCCTGCTGACGGGCGGCAATGCCGATTTCGGGGTTCGCTTCTGGATTGGCTTCGCGATCTTCGGAGCGTTGACGATCGCCCTTTTCGCCTTCGTCGCCGCCCTGCTCAAGACGTCCATGCGTCCGGCGCTCATCATGAGTGGTGGCATCGTCGCGGTGATCGGCATTACCTTGGCCCTTGTCGATATCGATTTCGGCCTCGCACATGTGCCCACGTCCCTGTGGGGCGGCATCCTCGTGACGTTGCTGGTGGCGACAGTGGGCATCGTGGTGTCGCTTCCGTTCGGCATCGTTCTGGCCCTGGGGCGACGGTCCAAGCTCCCCATCATCCGGATGGCCTCGGTGATCTTCATCGAGTTCGTGCGTGGCGTGCCGCTGATCACGGTGCTGATCATGGCCAACACCATGCTGCCGCTCTTCCTTCCCGGCGACATTACGGTCGACCGCTTGTTGCGGCCCCTGATCGGAACGGCCCTCTTCGCTTCAGCCTATATGGCCGAGGTGGTGCGCGGCGGGCTCCAGGCCATGCCGAAAGGCCAGTATGAAGGGGCTATGTCCTTAGGGTTGAACTATCCGCAGATGATGAGCCTCATCATCCTGCCGCAGGCGCTCCGGATCGTCATTCCGGGCATCGTGAACACCTTCATCGGCCTGTTCAAGGATACGTCGCTCGTCGCCATCGTCGGCATCTTCGACCTGGTGAAGACCATCGAAGCCTCCCGGATCGATCCGAACTGGGCGGCTCCCACCATCGGCATCACAGGCTATGCCTTTGCGGCCTTGTTCTACTTCATCTTCTGCTTTGGAATGTCGCGATACTCGCTCGGAGTCGAGCGGCGCCTTGCGGCTGGTCAGAAACGGTAAACATTCATGGCTACGACAATGTCATCCCCAACCGCCCGTTCCGTCGACATCGATCCCAAGGCCGAGGCCGCCGTGCAGATGATCGACGTGCATAAATGGTACGGCGAGTTCCACGTCCTTCGGGACATCAACCTCAATGTGCGTCGCGGCGAGCGCATCGTGATCTGCGGGCCCTCCGGGTCCGGCAAGTCCACGATGATCCGCTGCATCAATCGCCTGGAGGAGCACCAGAAAGGCCGTATCATCGTCGACGGCACCGAGCTTACCAACGATCTCAAGCGGATCGACGAGGTACGCCGCGACGTCGGCATGGTGTTCCAGCACTTCAACCTCTTCCCGCATCTGACGATTCTCGAGAACTGCACGCTGGCTCCGATCTGGGTGAAGAAGATGCCCAAGAAAGAGGCGGAAGAGGTTGCCATGCACTACCTGAAGCGGGTCAAGATCCCCGAGCAGGCGAACAAGTATCCGGGGCAGCTCTCCGGCGGCCAGCAGCAGCGCGTCGCGATCGCCCGTTCGCTCTGCATGAGCCCCAAGATCATGCTGTTCGATGAGCCGACCTCGGCGCTCGATCCGGAAATGGTGAAGGAAGTGCTCGACACCATGGTGGGCCTCGCCGACGAGGGCATGACCATGCTTTGCGTGACCCACGAAATGGGCTTCGCCCGCCAGGTCGCCGACCGGGTGATCTTCATGGATTACGGGCAGATCGTGGAAATGAATACGCCCGACGAGTTCTTCCGGAACCCGCAGCACGAGCGCACCAAGCTCTTCCTGTCCCAGATCCTGCACTGAGACGAATCGATTGGATCGAAGAAGGCCCCGGCGACATCCGGGGCCTTTTTCTTTGGGGAAGACGTATTCGGTGCGCGAGCGCTGCCTCGCATCGTCGACCTTCCCATGGTGGCGGCTTCGCTGCGGCGGACAGGATCAACGCTATCGGCCTCCGGCCTCAGGGCTCGGCGACGCCGTATTCCTCCGCATAGAGGTTGGCGACCCGGGTCTGCCATAGGCACAGTACCGGCGCGACGATCAGTTCGACGATCAATCCGCCGACCATGAAGAGGGACGGCAGGCCGGTCAGCCCTAGTCCGATCAGGCGGCCCAGTCCCCCGATGACGACGAGCAAGGTCAGGAGGCGGAAACGGCCCGTCCTGATTTCGATGGAGGGCAGGGTGCTCCAGAAACAGAGGCCGATGCCGAGGAGCAGGCCGGACAGGAACCGGAAATGGCTCTCGGCCGAGATGCTGACCGCATCGCCCGTGAGCGCTTGTCCGAACAGGACGCCGTAAAGCCCCGTGGCCACGGGGATGGTGGCGACGACCGCCACACTCTGCTGCAACAGTTTCCGTTCGCTTTCCATTCTGGCCATGGCATCCCCCGTTGGAACGGATTCTGGTCCTTCCCGAGCGCAAGACAATCGATTACGGTCCCCGGCCACAGGATTTTCTCAGGTAGGGTCTGCATCATGCCGGCACGGTTCGAGTTGCATGGATTTGCCTATTCAGGGCCGACCTACAAGGTCGCGCTCGCCCTGTCGCTCATGGGCGAGCCCTTCGATTATACGCATGTGAACATGATGGGCGGCGAGCATAAGCAGCCGCCTTTCATCGCCAGGCAGCGCTACGGCCAGGTACCCCTGCTGGTGGACCGCAACAATGGACGGCAGCTCTGCCAGTCGGCGGCGATCCTGGAATATCTCGCCGACATGACCGGCCGGTTCGGCGGGGCCGATCTCAACGAGCGCCTGCAGGTGCGCGAGTGGCTCTATTGGGATTTCGACCGGCTCTCGGCGCCGCTGTACAAGGCCCGCGTGGTCAAGGCGGGCTTCCGACAGGCTCCTCCCGAGGTGGTCGAAGACTGCGTCAATGCGGCCAGGAATGCCCTCGGCGTTCTGAACGACCATCTCGCAGGTCGCGCGTGGCTGGTCGGGGAGGGCGCAACCATCGCCGATATCGACATCTATGGTGCCGTCTCCTGCGCCGGCGAGGCAGGGATCGACATGGCCGATTATCCCCAAGTGGACGCATGGGCAAAGCGCGTCGAGGTATTGCCTGCTTTCAAGGCCCGGGCCGACCTGCTGCCGATGAAATCACAGGTGGCCGCATGAGCAGTCTCTCGATCCGTGAGGCGCAGGCCGGCGATCTCGAAGCGATCATCCGCCTGCACGAGGAGGACGAGTTGGGTTCGCATGGCGATGTCTGGTCGGACGAGACGAGGCCGGCCTATGAGGCCGCTTTCGCGGCCATTCAGAAAAGTCCCGATAACAGGCTTTTCGTCGCGCTCGACGGCGACGAGATCGTGGGCACGTTCCAGCTTACCTTCATCCCTAATCTCACGGGGCGTGGCGCCACCCGCGTGAAGGTGGAGAGCGTGAAGGTGAGGTCGGCCCGGCGCTCCGGCGGCATCGGCGCCCGGATGATTGCCTTCGCCGAGGATCATGCCCGTACCCACGGAGCTTCCGCGATGGAGCTCACCTCCAACAAGACCCGGAAAGACGCGCACCGTTTCTATGAGCGGCTCGGCTTCGCGCGCAGCCATGAGGGTTTTAAGAAGAAGCTTTGATCCGGGCCTCTCCCGTCACGCAGCGGATTCGAGGCCAGCAGGGCAGGCGGGCCGGAACATCATACCTCCTCTTGAAATCATCCCGTCTTCCAGGTTCTCCGGTGTTCCTCCCCGTTTTGGATTGGCTGGGAGTTGACAAAGTGTTTTGGAGGGGACATATCCGCAGCCCCGCCGGGCCTTGGGCCGGGCGAGCTTCACATTTTGACGGCGCCGGCCTGGCCGGGATCCTTGGGTTCCGCGGCGGGGCTGGTCTGCGACCGGGGCCTTGCGAGGTCCGGGTCGGCGGCACGAGCCCTGGACGCCAGGTTCTGGCAGTCTTCACGGCTCCTCTGACGACAGAGAGAAGCATCCGGAAGGTTTCGGCCGGTTCGGATGAGCGCAGCGCACGAGCGAATACGCTTGTGCGGGCGATGAAGCTTGCCCGAATACTTGAGGGGAGGGGCGGGGCGCCGATTTCGAGCTGGTTTTTTCGAAAAAGGTGTTGACCTGGGGAAAGGGTTCGGCTAGAACCTCTTCATCGGCGGCGGGGTTCTTCGGGATCTGGCGGCCACGGGCTTCGGGGCCTGATTGCTCTGGTGAAGGGCGGTTGGGGTCTTTGAGGTTTGTTGTTCTTTGACATTGTTGAGAGGGAAGAGAAGCGTAGGCGGCGGTGTCCTTGCGCCGGACCTTTTGGTTCGGGTGAATAGACATCGACCCGTTCTATGCTTTGATTGGTGAGTACACCGCTTCAGGGCGACCTGGAGTGAGATGGACTCTGTCAATTTGCGTAGTGACGACAGTCGAGATCAAATTCTTCAACTTGAGAGTTTGATCCTGGCTCAGAACGAACGCTGGCGGCAGGCTTAACACATGCAAGTCGAACGGGCCCTTCGGGGTCAGTGGCAGACGGGTGAGTAACGCGTGGGAACGTGCCCTTCAGTTTGGAATAACCCAGGGAAACTTGGGCTAATACCGGATACGCCCTTTGGGGGAAAGATTTATCGCTGAAGGATCGGCCCGCGTCTGATTAGCTGGTTGGTGAGGTAATGGCTCACCAAGGCGACGATCAGTAGCTGGTCTGAGAGGATGATCAGCCACATTGGGACTGAGACACGGCCCAAACTCCTACGGGAGGCAGCAGTGGGGAATATTGGACAATGGGCGCAAGCCTGATCCAGCCATGCCGCGTGAGTGATGACGGCCTTAGGGTTGTAAAGCTCTTTCGCACGCGACGATAATGACGGTAGCGTGAGAAGAAGCCCCGGCTAACTTCGTGCCAGCAGCCGCGGTAATACGAAGGGGGCTAGCGTTGTTCGGAATCACTGGGCGTAAAGGGCGCGTAGGCGGCTTTGTAAGTCGGGGGTGAAAGCCTGTGGCTCAACCACAGAATTGCCTTCGATACTGCGAGGCTTGAGACCGGAAGAGGTTAGTGGAACTGCGAGTGTAGAGGTGAAATTCGTAGATATTCGCAAGAACACCAGTGGCGAAGGCGGCTGACTGGTCCGGATCTGACGCTGAGGCGCGAAAGCGTGGGGAGCAAACAGGATTAGATACCCTGGTAGTCCACGCCGTAAACGATGAATGCCAGCCGTTGGCGAGCTTGCTCGTCAGTGGCGCAGCTAACGCTTTAAGCATTCCGCCTGGGGAGTACGGTCGCAAGATTAAAACTCAAAGGAATTGACGGGGGCCCGCACAAGCGGTGGAGCATGTGGTTTAATTCGAAGCAACGCGCAGAACCTTACCAGCCTTTGACATGTCCCGTATGAGGAGTGGAGACACACCTCTTCAGTTCGGCTGGCGGGAACACAGGTGCTGCATGGCTGTCGTCAGCTCGTGTCGTGAGATGTTGGGTTAAGTCCCGCAACGAGCGCAACCCTCGCCCCTAGTTGCCAGCATTTAAGGTGGGCACTCTAGGGGGACTGCCGGTGATAAGCCGCGAGGAAGGTGGGGATGACGTCAAGTCCTCATGGCCCTTACGGGCTGGGCTACACACGTGCTACAATGGCGGTGACAAAGGGCAGCGAACCCGCGAGGGGGAGCTAATCCTCAAAAGCCGTCTCAGTTCGGATTGCACTCTGCAACTCGAGTGCATGAAGGCGGAATCGCTAGTAATCGTGGATCAGAACGCCACGGTGAATACGTTCCCGGGCCTTGTACACACCGCCCGTCACACCATGGGAGTTGGTCTTACCCGACGGCGCTGCGCCAACCGCAAGGAGGCAGGCGACCACGGTAGGGTCAGCGACTGGGGTGAAGTCGTAACAAGGTAGCCGTAGGGGAACCTGCGGCTGGATCACCTCCTTTCTAAGGACGATCTCTTATGAGAAGGCTTCTCGCCTGCTCTATCGGATCGCTTGGAACAAAGAGCTTCAGTCAGAAGCTCATTCTGCGGGACGCTGCCGTCTTCGCTTCTCTTCTCAATTCCGGAACACATCGGTCGGGGTTGGCGCGGATGCCGCGCCTTGCTTCGATTGGGGCCTGTAGCTCAGGTGGTTAGAGCGCACCCCTGATAAGGGTGAGGTCGGACGTTCGAGTCGTCCCAGGCCCACCATTTTGGGGAAGCCTCAAGCGCCGGCAGGGACGTCCGTCCCTTTGGCTGTCCGCCGAAACGTCGGCGGCGCCCGGTCGGGCTTGCGACGCTCGCGCGTCGGTCCTGGCGCCAGCTCTTGCGAAGGCCGACCGGCCGCCGCGCCCCATGGCGCGGGAAGCCAAGAAAGCGGACGCTTTCGCCGGCGTCTGAGGCCAAAGCCAAAACGGGGCCTTAGCTCAGCTGGGAGAGCGGTAGCTTTGCAAGCTTCAGGTCGTCGGTTCGATCCCGACAGGCTCCACCATTTTTTGTGTTCTGGAAGTCCATAGGCCATGACCTTGTTCATGGCCGTGGATCGTCAAAGGAATTCGTGCCCTCCCCTTGGGGGTGAGCGGCGCGGATGTTTGAAATCGTAAAGAGGCAGCATCTTCGACCAGCGGACGACCTAGTTCCGCGCACCAGCCCCGGCCCGCAGCCGGGAGCGTCGGAGATGCTTGGCAAGCAAAATCGTCTTCAACGTTTGACGCGTTGAAGACAGGTCTTTCTTGAAGATCCGTGTTCGGCTTTTGCCGGGCGGACATGGATCATGAGAGTAATCAAGTGTCGTAAGAGCATCTGGTGGATGCCTTGGCGCTGAGAGGCGATGAAGGACGTGGTACGCTGCGATAAGCCTTGGGGAGCTGCGAACGAGCTTTGATCCAAGGATCTCCGAATGGGGAAACCCCCCTTCGACCCTTTGTATTGTCAGGGCAGGAGCGATCCTGTTCTGGCACTACGGAGGGTCAGATGAAGGGATTAGATCCTGAATACATAGGGGTTTAAGGCGAACCCGGGGAACTGAAACATCTAAGTACCCGGAGGAAAGGACATCAAACGAGACTCCGTTAGTAGTGGCGAGCGAACGCGGACCAGGCCAATGCCGACCTGATCTTCACCGGAACTGTTTGGAAAAGCAGGCACCAACGGGTGATAGCCCCGTACGGATAAGGGTGATGGTTGGATATGAGTAGGGCGGGACACGTGAAATCCTGTCTGAACATGGGGGGACCACCCTCCAAGCCTAAGTACTCCTCAGCGACCGATAGTGAACCAGTACCGTGAGGGAAAGGTGAAAAGCACCCCGACGAGGGGAGTGAAACAGTTCCTGAAACCGGATGCTTACAAACAGTCGGAGCCCAAGGTTTGTCCTGGGTGACGGCGTACCTTTTGTATAATGGGTCAGCGACTTAAAGTAACGAGCAAGCTTAAGCCGATAGGTGGAGGCGCAGCGAAAGCGAGTCTGAACAGGGCGTTTTGAGTTCGTTGCTTTAGACCCGAAACCGGGTGATCTAGCCATGAGCAGGTTGAAGGTGCGGTAACACGCACTGGAGGACCGAACCGGTGCCTGTTGAAAAAGTCTCGGATGACTTGTGGCTAGGGGTGAAAGGCCAATCAAACTCGGAAATAGCTGGTTCTCCGCGAAAGCTATTTAGGTAGCGCCTCGCGTGAATCCTCCAGGGGGTAGAGCACTGGA
>NZ_JACDXJ010000001.1:3160000-3265000 GCF_013520865.1 Microvirga mediterraneensis | reverse complement strand
AATCGGCGTTATCCGTGCCGTTGATCTGCGTGCCCGTTGTCGATCTGGCGGTTTTGCTGGTGTTCTGGATGATAGATAGGGGCGTGCTCGCCACATAGACGTCCTGCTCGACAGGGACGCGCTTTCGCACCTTCTCGAAGAGGATATGCTCGATTTTGGTCTGGTGCGGATATTTTTCGACGAGGACGCGGGTCGACATCAGAAAAGATTTTTTCTTTCGAACTGGCACGGGATAACCTTGCTCCTCGTAGCTCATACCCTGAAGATTGCATTGCTGCACAGATATGCAGCCACAAGCTGCATCAAGCTGGCGTTTATGATACGTTATTTTGAGTCCATAATGAGATCAAATGCAAAGGCTTTGCATCAGCGCAAAGAATTTAAACCCAGCTTGCGGGCGGTGAGAGGGACATCGAGGAGATGCATAGGGCTCCTTTTCCTGCATCTAAGGAAATGTTGCTGCGTGTAAACATGCGGGAAGAGAAATGCTTTGAGCATCGCACATGAATTCGGAT
Organism: Microvirga mediterraneensis; assembly: GCF_013520865.1. Classification (NCBI taxonomy): domain Bacteria; kingdom Pseudomonadati; phylum Pseudomonadota; class Alphaproteobacteria; order Hyphomicrobiales; family Methylobacteriaceae; genus Microvirga; species Microvirga mediterraneensis. The sequence continues at coordinate 3,264,485 of NZ_JACDXJ010000001.1, read as the reverse complement.
TCATGCTCCATGGTCAAAGTGTTGAGAAGGAGCCGAGGCAAAAAAAGAGGGCCTGGCTTCAGCCAGGCCCTCGTGCAGCGTTACGCGAGAAGGGCGGTTACTGCGGGTTGGCCGGAGCCGACGGAGCGGCCGGCGAAGAGGGGGACGCCGGGGCTGCGGGAGCCGACGGGGCCGACGGAGTAGCCGGAGCGGTCGAGCCGGTGCTCGGCGACGAGCGCTCCGTCTGGGTGGCGGTGCTGCCGGTGGTGCTCGGTTCGTTGCTGCCACCATCATAGAAGAGGAAGGCCAGAAGGCCCAGTGCGACAACAAGGCCACCGATCACGTAAGCAAGAGTGTTCGAACCACGCCCCGTGTTATCGTAGACATTGGTCTCACGATTGTAGACATTGGGTTCGCGATCCATAGGATCCATAGCCATCTTTGAAACTCCTTGACCGTTTTACCTCCCGAACAACGCCGAATGGCGGGTAGGGGTTCCGCCCAGCGTGGCAATTATTTTCGAATTCTGTGCATAAATTGTTTCTGATCTTAACGGCTGATTTAACATCCTGAACAACCGTTCATCTTGAAAGGGGTTGACCCGTTTACGGGGCGCTCTTACTCCGGGCAGGAAAGACAAGAGATCAAAGGCGCAAGGTTCATGAACGCTCCGGTCAACCCTAAGAAGCTCATCAAAGGTGCGACAGGCGATTGGGAGATCGTCGTCGGCATGGAGATCCATGCCCAGGTGACGAGCCAGGCCAAGCTGTTCTCAGGCGCCTCGACGGCCTTCGGAGGGGATCCTAACAGCCACGTTTCCCTGGTGGACGCAGCTATGCCCGGCATGCTGCCCGTCATCAACGAGGAGTGCGTGCGCCAAGCCATCCGCACGGGCCTCGGGCTCAAGGCCGAGATCAACCTGCGCAGCACCTTCGACCGCAAGAATTACTTCTACCCGGATCTGCCGCAGGGCTACCAGATCAGCCAGTACAAGAGCCCCATCGTGGGGGAGGGCGAGGTGATCGTGGACGTGCCGGAAACCGGCGAGACCATCACCGTGCGCATCGAGCGCCTGCACCTGGAGCAGGATGCCGGCAAGTCGATCCACGACCTGCACCCCACCATGAGCTTCGTGGACCTCAACCGTTCGGGCGTGGCCCTGATGGAGATCGTGTCGAAGCCGGATCTGCGCTCGGCGGACGAGGCCCGCGCCTACGTCACCAAACTGCGGACGATCCTGCGCTATCTCGGCACCTGTGACGGCGACATGGACAAGGGAAACCTGCGCGCCGACGTGAACGTGTCCGTGCGCCGTCCGGGCGAGGAACTCGGCACCCGCTGCGAGATCAAGAACGTCAATTCCATCCGCTTCATCGGACAGGCCATCGAGGTCGAGGCGCGCCGTCAGATCGCCATCCTGGAAGACGGCGGCAAGATCGACCAGGAGACGCGCCTGTACGATCCGGGCAAGGGCGAGACGCGCTCCATGCGCTCCAAGGAAGAGGCGCATGATTACCGCTACTTCCCCGATCCGGACCTGCTGCCGCTCGAGTTCGACCAAGCCTATGTGGACGATCTCGCCCAGCATCTGCCTGAGCTGCCGGATGAGAAGAAAGCGCGATTCATGGCTGAATACGGCCTGCCGTCCTACGATGCCGGCGTTCTCGTGGCCGAGCGCGCTTCCGCCGACTTCTACGAGGAGGTCGCCAAGGGCCGCGACGGCAAGGCCGCCGCGAATTGGGTGATCAATGAGCTGTTCGGCCGCCTCAACAAAGAAGGCAAGGATATCACGGGATCCCCGGTCTCGGCCGCGCAGCTCGGCGCCATCATCGAGCTGATCGGCGAGAACGTCATTTCCGGCAAGATCGCCAAGGATCTGTTCGAGATCGTCTTCACAGAGGGTGGAGACCCGCGCGAGATCGTGGAAAAGCGCGGCATGAAGCAGGTGACCGACATGGGGGCTATCGAAAAGGCCGTCGACGAGATCATCGCGGCCAATCCGGACAAGGTGGAGCAGGCCAAGGCGAAGCCCACGCTGCTCGGCTGGTTCGTCGGTCAGACCATGAAGGCCACGGGCGGCAAGGCCAACCCGCAGGCCCTCAACGAGATCCTCAAGGCCAAGCTCGGGATCGAGTAGGGCTTTCAGGCCATTCCCGGCGGATTCTCTCCGCCGGGGCTCTTGCAAGGCGCCATATTCCGTGACCTCGCAGCCCAATCCCTTCGCCCCGCACTGGCTGATCCGCGACATCGTGATCGGGTCGCACAAGGCTGCGGTCGGGCCGGGCGGGCTTCTCTTCATTGGGGATTCCATCGTCGAAGGGTTCTATTGGAACCGGATCGGCAGCCTTCCGGTGATCAATGCCGGCTATTCCGGCATCTGGACCGAGGCCTTGGAGCCGCGGGTGCCGCTCCTCCTGGAATCCGCGCAGCCCCGCATCGCCGCGCTCCTCGTCGGCACCAACGACGCCAAGAAAGATTGCACGGAGAGCGCTCTCGACGGTGTCGCGGCTCATTTCGAGCGTATCGTCGGTCATTTCGGTGACGCGGGGGTCCCCGTCGTCGTGCTGACGCCGCCGCCGATCGAACAGGCGAAGCGGCTGACCGGCTTCTATTCACCCGAGGCCATGACCTCCCTGAGCCGACGCATCCTCCAGATCGGGGACGGTCGCGCGGCCGGCATCCTTGATCTCCAGAGCGCCTTCGCCGACGGCAACGGCGCGGCAAGGGAAGGAATGACCACCGACGGTATTCACCTGTCTGCTCAGGCCTATCGTCTGCTGCGCGGCATGCTTGATCAAGAGGCGGCTTTGTTGGCACCTGAAAGGGAAGATCGATGACCGAGCCGCATCCGCTAACCGATCGCGCCGCGCCGCCGCGGGGAGGGCATTGGCCATTCCTGGATCTGCTGCGCTTCGGGGCGGCGCTCCTGGTGCTGTTCGGCCATACCCGTGGGTTGCTCTTCACGAGTTTCCAGGACATTCCCCATCCGGGCCTTGGAACAAAGATCTTCTACTTTCTCACGGGTATTCATCGGGAAGGCGTGGCGATCTTCTTCGCCGTGAGCGGCTTCCTGGTCGGCGGGGCGGTCTGGCGCCTGATCCGCGAGCGGAGGTTCGATGCGATGGCTTATCTTGCCAGCCGCTTCTCCCGCATCTACCTGGTGCTCCTTCCGGCGCTCGCCCTGGCGCTGCTTCTCGATTGGGTCGGGCGGTCCTTTCTCGGTGATACCCGCTTTTTCGCCGAGCGGCCGCTGATGCCCATGGGCTTCACCTCCGACTGGACCTGGCCGCAGATGGCCTGCAACCTCGCTGCCGTGCAGGGGATTTTCTGTAAGCCGCTCGGGGTGAATCCGCCCCTCTGGTCGCTGGGCTATGAATGGGTGTTCTACCTCATCGCTCCCGTCCTGTTCGGCCTCGCACTCGCTCGCTTCCCGCGCCCGGTGAGAGTGGGGGGCGTGGCCCTGGTGCTTGTGGGGCTCGGCACTCTCGCCGGTTCCTTGTCCCATTGGCTGCCATGGCTCACGATCTGGCTTGCAGGCGCGTTGGCGGCCCAGATCGTCCGCGCACGGGATCTGCCGTTGATGTCGGGGTTGCTGGGCCTTGCCGCCGTCGCGGCCGGATTCGTCCTGTCCCGCATGCAGATCGCTCCGGTCTATACGACCGATCTCATGGTCGGTCTCGGCACGGCACTCGCCATTGCGAACGGGCGGCTCCTCGGCTGGTGCCCGTTGAGGAAACCGGTTGGGATCGGGGCCGATTTCTCCTATTCGCTTTACCTCATCCACGTGCCGGTCACGGTTTTGTTGGGAGGTGTCATCGAGCATTTCGGTTGGCCCTCGACTCTGGTCGTCCCTGGCATCCCCGTTTATGCAGCCTTCGCTGGCCTCGTGATTTCGGCGCTTATGGCGTCATTCCTCTTCGCGCAACTTACCGAGCGTCATACGGATCGGGTCCGCCGGTTTCTCTTCAATCCGTCCTCGTTTAAAGCCTCCGCACCACCGACGCCGATCTGATTCCGTTGAAACATTCATGGCCTATGCTTCGTCGACCTCCGACATGAATTCATCCACATTGCACCTGCGCCCTGTCGTCGAAGACGACGCACAGGATCTCTTCGGGCTACTGTCGCTCTGCTACGCGGAATATCCGGGTTGCTTCGTCGATCCGCATGACGACCTGCCGGACCTGCTTTCGCCGAGCGCATCCTATGCTGGGACCGGCGGAGCATTCTGGGTTGTCGACGACGAGCGCGGACGCGTCTGCGCCTGCGTCGCGGTCGATTTTCCGGAATCCGGAACCGCCGAACTGCATCGGCTCTATGTGCGGCCGGACCAGCGCGGGCGGGGATTGGGCGCGGCGCTCGTGCGGCGGGCCGAGAGCCATGCTCGTGCGAAAGGCGCCGGGCGCATCGTTCTCTGGTCGGATACGCGGTTCACGACGTCGCACAGACTCTACAGGCGATGGGGCTACGCGCAAATCGATGGGCAGCGCCAGCTCATGGATATCTCGAAGACCGTGGAATACCGGTTCGAGAAAGAACTTCAGGATGCGTCTCTGGCCAATTCACTGAGGATCGCTTAATCTGTCCGGGCGGCTGATCCATCAGCCGCTTCTCATCAACCGCAGCCGAAGGAGGCGTCACATGGCTTTTCACTTTGCCCCATGCACCCACGCCGCAATCCTTCCATTCAGCAACGCTGCAGGTTTCGATGAAGCAGATCACTCTTTCCCTCGTCTGGCTGACAGTTCGCATTGACTTGATTCCGACCGACCGCGCGCGCGGCCAGAGATCCACAAAAAACCCCGTCCGTTCCGAGTTGCAGTCCTCCTTGAGGGCAAGGCTCAGTCCCCATTTGCTCAAGGACATTGGTGAGGACGCAAGCGGCCGGGACTGATGATGATCGAGGAAACTTCGGAAGGATACGGAACACCCGTATCCTTCCTTTGCCGGCCCTGCGAGCCGACCACGCGGTCGATCATGGAATCTCGTAGACCAGAAATTCGTCGTTGATCCCGCGAAGTGCGGTCTTCTGGAGGTTGGGCTGCAGGCCCTGCAACCGGATGATCTGCGAGGCTTCGGGATTCTCCACGACGGCATCCGTCGCGAAGATCGCGCGCGAAACCGCGAGTCCCTGGACGCGAGAGGCGATATTCACGGTCTGGCCGAAATAATCCTGACGGTCGTTCAGCGTGACGGCGAGGCATGGCCCTTCGTGAATGCCGATCTTGAGCAACAGGTCTTCGCTTCCGCGTTCCTCGTTGAGGCTGCGCATGGCCTCGCGCATCCGCAAGGCCGCCGCGATCGCATGATCCGGCGTGGAGAATGTCGCCATCACCGCATCGCCTATGGTCTTGACCACCGCTCCGGCTTCGGCCGCGATGATCTCGTGGAGGACACGGAAATGCTCACGCACGAGATCATAAGCCACGAGATCGCCGACGCGCTCGTAGAGTTCCGTCGAGCCTTTCAAGTCGGTGAACAGGAAGGTCAGGCTGGTGATCTTCAATCGCTGGTCGATGTCGAGCGTGTCGGTTCGATAGAGGTCACGGAAGGTCTGGTTGGTAAGCAGGCGTTTCGCCGTCAGGAAGGGCCGCCGCCGTTCCAGCATGTGGTGCAGGACGTCGCCTGCCACCCACACGGCGGGCAGGACGCGGCGGTTGGTGCGGTTCTCGAGAGTGATCCGCAACGGACCGGGCTGCATGACCAGGGTATCGTTCTGCGGGTGGCTTTCATTGAGGACGAGGGTGAGGTTCTGCCGCTCCCGCGTGGGCTCGCCTTTTACGTCGATGAACTGGGCCGCGTGCGTGACCGGATCGAAAACGATCACGAACTCGGCCGGAAGCTGCAGGGAGAGGATCGCCCGCTCTCCCGGCGGAAGTTCGACTGCGTCGAGCACGATCTCGTCGAGCCTGCGTTCGTAGTCGTCCGGAAGGTCGATGCCCGAACTCCAGAAGACTTGGCGAACATATTCATGCATCGGCAGGGTGTCGGGTTCATGGGCCGCGATCTTGCGGACCCGCGGGCTCACCGTGAAAGTGACCTCCACCATCTCGTCGAGGGTCGGCTCGTATCCGGCGGCGCAAAGAGCGCAGCTGTATTCACTCTGATTCACGGATTTCAGGCTCATGCCGGATTCGAGAACTCCGCCGCATCCGGGGCAGAGCACGTTCCAGGACATCTCGAAAATCCCGAGGCGGGCGGCATGAAGGAAGGCGCCGATGACCTGGTCCTCATCGAGCCCGTTCCGGGCCGCAAATACGAAAGCGTTGATGCGGTTCAGTTCATGATCCGGAGCATCCCGGATCAGGGTTTCGATGGCGTCGACGGTGTCGGGTTCGGCAGATTGACGCAGGACTGCGAGGAATTTCTGATCTTCGGTCATGGGGCGACCTTTTTTGAGGTGCGGACTGGACCGTTGAAGGGGCGTCAACGCTGCGGGGCCGCACGGATCATGATGACAAGCTTTGCCTACAAATCCTTATCGTGCAAAGGGATAGCCGCTCAATCCGGCAATGTGAGGGCAGGGCGCCCCAGGAGCCTGGGCGCCCATTCCTTGGCTGTTGAAGCTCTGACACATGGTAAGGAAGAGGTGTCGAGAGACACCGGTCCCACCGGAGCATCGTAAGCCTTGCCGGCAGGTGGCAGGGAAAGGCGACTGCGATCAGCCCTTCCTAGCCTCTCCCGTCTCCACGGGCAGTTCCTCCCGTGCCCCCCATTCCGACCAGGACCCGTCGTAGATCGCCGTGATTGGTCGTCCCGCCACCTCGAAGGCGACGCCGAGGATAGCTGCGGAGACGCCGGAGCCGCAGCTTGTGATCACCGGCCGGGCGGGATCGACACCGGCTGCAGCGATGGCTTCCTTCAACGCCGCCTCGTTCTTCAAGCGGCCGTTCTCGATGATTTGATCGAAGGGCAGATTGAGGCTGCCGGGCATGTGTCCGGCCCGCAGACCCGGTCGGGGCTCGGGGGCTTCTCCCCGGAAGCGCGCCGCCGGGCGGGCATCGACCACCTGCAAGGCGCCGGAGCGGAGCGCTTCCTGCACGGCAGATGCGTTCGCGACGGCGGTGGCGTCGAAGGACGGGATAAAGGTTCGAGGGGCGCGAGGCTTTTCCGGACCCGTTTCGACCGGGCGTCCTTCGGCCTTCCAGGCAGGAAAGCCGCCTTCGAGGATCGAGACGTCACGCGCTCCGAAGACCTGAAATGTCCAGCGGACTCGCGGGGCCGAGAAAAGCCCCGCCCCGTCATAGACGACGATTGTCATGTCCTCGCTGATCCCCATGGCACCGACGGCTTTCGCGAAATCCTCCGGCGATGGAAGCATGTGCGGCAGGGGGGACGACGTATCCTTCACGGTATCGATGTCGAAGCGCACTGCGCCGGGAACGTGGCCTGCAAGATACTCCGCTTGCGGATCGCGGTTCTGAGTGGGGAGATACCAGGAGCCGTCTATGATAACGAGGTTGGGATCGTTGAGGTGCTCCTGCAGCCAGGCGGTCGAAACGAAAGTCGGGGACATGGGGCAGCTCCTTTGGATCAATCGACCAGCGACATGCGAACGCGGCGGTTCTGCTTGCCCTTCTTCTCGATATCGGTGACGGCGACGGTGCCGATCTCGCCGGTCCGCCGCACGTGGGTGCCGCCGCAGGGCTGAAGATCGATCCCCTCGATTTCGACGAGGCGGACGCGACCCGATCCGCGCGGCGGCTTGACCGACATGGTTTTCACGAGACCAGGATTGGCGTCGAGCTCCTCGTCGGTGATCCAGCGGTCGGTGACCGGAGCATCGCGCTGGATCAGGGCGTTGAGCCTGTCCGTGATCTCCGCCTTGTCGAGGCCGGCATCGGGAATGTCGAAGTCGAGCCGTCCGTCGCCCTCGCCGATGGACCCGCCGGTGACCGGGTAGGGCAGGACGACGCTGAGAAGGTGAAGCGCCGTGTGGACGCGCATGCGCTTCAGGCGGCGGGGCCAGTCGAGCTGCACTTCGACCGTCTCGCCTTCCTCGAACAGCGATGCTGCCTCCATCCCGACGAGATGGACGACCTGGGAGCGGTCCGCTCCGTAGACTGTGTTCGTGATGGCGAGCCTATCGCCATTTGCCCGCACGAGGGCGCCCACATCTCCCGGCTGCCCACCCCCTTGAGCGTAGAAGACCGTCCGATCCAGGATGACCCCGCCCTCTGGAGTCGTGGCGAGAACACGCGCTTCGCAGGAGGTGGCATAGGCATCGTCGCGGAAGAGAAGGGTGGTGGCGGTCATGATCGTCCCGGGCTGTGACGAGGCGGCTCTGCCTCGTTCGAAAGGTGAGGGACGATGCTGACGGCAAGGGGGGCGACGGGTCAAGCCGCTCCGTGCCGAAGCGTTAGGAATGTTCTTCGGTCTCTAAGCCGCGAAGGCTGCGGAACGCTTGCAGGGCCCTTTCCCGCGCTGGACCGTGTGGAACGACGGGATCGGGATAGGTCTCGCCAAGTCTGATTCCCGCCGCGCGCAGGACGGCTGGAGGAGCGTCCCAAGGTCGATGAATGAAGGCCGAGGGGAGGCTCGCAAGCTCCGGGACGAAAGCCCGGATATAGTCGCCGGCGGGGTCGAACTTCTCGCCCTGAGTCACAGGGTTGAAAATCCGGTGAAACGGCGCCGAATCCGGCCCGGAGCCCGCCACCCATTGCCAGCTGAAGGCGTTGTTGGCCGGATCCGCGTCCACCAGGGTGTCCCAGAACCAAGCCTCGCCTTCTCGCCAGTCGGTCAGCAGATGCTTGACCAGGAAGGATGCGGTGATCATGCGGACCCGGTTGTGCATCCAGCCCGTCCGCCAAAGCTGGCGCATTCCCGCGTCGACGATCGGATAACCCGTGCGGCCTCGCTGCCAAGCCTTGAGGGTTCTCGGGGCCTCGATCCAGGGGAAGGCATCGAACCTGCTACTGTGCGGCCTGACCGGAAGATGAGGGTGAAAATGCAGAAGCTGATGGCTGAAATCGCGCCATACGATCTCGCTCAGGTACTTCTCTGTATCGCGCGCCAAGCCTGGATGTTCGGCAACCCGAGTCGTCACCGCATGCCAGACCTGCCGGGGGCTGATTTCGCCGAAGCGGAGATGCGGCGACAGTCGCGACGTGCCGGAGATCGAGGGACGGTCCCGATTCTCCGCGTACCCTTCCAGGCCCGTGCTCAGGAAGTCGCGGAAGCCGGCCCGCGCAGCCTGCTCACCCGGGGTCCATGCTTCTCGAAGGCCACCAGCCCAATCGGGAGATGAGGGTTCGAGGTCCAGCTCTTCGAGAGGGACCATGGACGCGCTGAGGGAGGTGGGCCAGGCTCCGCCGAGGATCCGCTTCGGAGCCGGAAGCGGGGCTGTCTGACGGCGGGCCGTCACGGCCCGAAGATAAGGGGTAAATACCTGGAACGGCCTACCAGCCTGATTGACGATGTCCCAGGGCTCATGCAGGAGGCGGCCGTTGAAGCTGTGCGCCTTGAGCCCGCCATCTGTCAGGCGCTTCTTGATTGCAGTGTCCAGGGCGATTTCTGCCGCGCCATAGCGCCGGTTCCAGAATATCGCCGATGCGCCGCTCTCCTTTGCGATCCGCTCGACCACGGAGAGTGCCGGGCCCCGGAAAAGGGCGAGCCTCGATCCGACACGTTCCAGGGATTCGCCCAGAGCTTTGAGCGAGCCGTGAAGCCACCAGCGGGCCGCGCCGCCGAGCGGACGCACATCGCCCGAGTCGTCGAGGACCACAAAGCATAGAACCTGCGATCCCGTCGCCGCCGCAGCCGCGAGGGCAGGGTTGTCGGCGAGGCGATGGTCGTCGCGGAACCAGACCAGAACGGGAGTGTGGGAATCGGTGCTCATGGCGCCGGATCATAGTCAGGCTTCGAACCCTCGATAAAGCGTCGGGTCGAAGCGGCTATTCGCAAAGAGTGGAGAAGTTTACTGGGAAGGTTGGCTCCGGCGGTAGGATTCGAACCTACGACCAACGGATTAACAGTCCGCTGCGCTACCGCTGCGCCACGCCGGAATAAGCCTTAACCTTCGAAGAAGCCCGATCTCGAAGCTTCTTTGAGCGCCGCGGCGTCCCTGAGGAGGTGTCCGTCGGCGAGGTGGGAGGCATATAGCACGGGTTTCGACGGTTGCAAGTGCATTGTTGTCGTAACGGATCGAAAAGGGGCTGTTGCTCTTTGGGGGGATGATTGCTATTGAGCGGCCGTCGCGTTCGTGACACGCCCCGGATGGCCTCGTGGCGGAGTGGTTACGCAGAGGACTGCAAATCCTTGCACCCCGGTTCGATTCCGGGCGAGGCCTCCAACAATTTCTGAAGGCACTATCCATGGTCGATTTCACCCAAGCGCGCCGCATGATGGTTGATGGCCAGCTGCGCACTTTCGATGTGAACGACATGTCCCTCCTGGATTCCATGGACAGCGTTCCGAGAGAGCTCTTCGTGCTCCCGGGCCGCGAGAGCCTTGCCTATATCGACCAGGACATCCTTGTCAGCGACGGCGGCGAGAGCCGCTACATGCTTTCTCCGATGATCCTGGGTCGCATGATCCAGGCGCTCGCGATCGATGCGGGCGACAAGGTCCTCGACGTTGCCGGTGGTCGGGGGTACTCCTCGGCGGTCCTTCGCGGGCTCGGTGCTCAGGTGACGGCTCTTGAATCGGACGAGGGGCTTGCGGCCGCGGCCCGGCAATGCCTGAATGCGTCCGGTGCGGGCGATGTCGCCGTCGTGACCGGTCCGCTCGACCAGGGATACGCTCCTGGCGCTCCCTACGATGCTATTCTCGTGAACGGAGCCGTCGAGGTTCGTCCCGAAGGGCTCCTCCAGCAGCTGGCCGAAGGCGGACGCCTCGTTTGCATCAAGGGGCGGGGACGTGCCGCCCGTGCGACAGTTTATGTCCGTTCCGGCGATGCCATCGGCGAACGCAGCCTGTTCGAGGCCGCGGCGCCGCTCCTCGGCTCGTTCGTCCAGGTCCCGGGCTTCACGTTCTAATTTCCTCCAAAGTCTAACAAATCCATAATTTTCCCCAGCCGGGAGTGTCGCTTTTTTGCGCCACTCCCAAGCTAAAATCGAGTTGGCCCTAACGCGTTGTTGCCGACTCTGTTCCCTTGGGTATTGTTGCGCTTTGAGTCGCAGTGGTTTCTGAAAGTGGCGTCTCTCACGATTGTCCCGTGTTGGTCGCTAGGCAGGTGCGCGTGAAGAAAAAGCATTCCAAGCAGACGTATTCCTTGCTCTTTGGGGCGATGACCTCGGTGTTCGTGCTGATGGCCCCCGGCGGGGTGTCGGCCGAGACCTTGGAAAGCGCTTTGTCCCGCGCTTATGGCAACAATCCTGACCTGAACGCCCAGCGCGCGAACGTCCGGGCGACGGACGAATCCGTTGCCCAGGCCAAGTCCGGCTACCGGCCGGTCGTCAATGGGGTGGCCGATGTCGGGCGGAGCTGGATCTCCGCCGAGACACCCTCGTCGCGCTTTTCCCCGAACACGACGAGCCAGAGCGCGCTGAACCCGCGCGGGTTCGGTGTCGAGGTCAACCAGACTATTTTCGACGGGTTTCGGACCCAGAACCGTGTCCGTGCGGCGGAATCCTCGGTCCTCGGTTCGCGTGAAAGCCTGAACACCACCGAGCAGAGCGTTCTGCTCGACGCCGCGACCGCCTACATGGATGTTCTGCGGGATACGGCGATCCTCGACCTGCAGCGCAACAACGTCGAGGTGATCGACGAGCAGCTGCGCCAGACTCGGGATCGCTTCAACGTCGGCGAAGTCACACGGACGGACGTCGCACAGGCGGAAGCGCGCCTTGCGGCCGCCCGGTCTCAGGCCAGCCTGGCCGAAGCCACCTTGCGCAACAGCATCGCGACTTACCGTCAGGTCGTCGGAGTCGAACCGGCCCAGCTCGCGCCCGGTCGTCCGCTGGATCGCCTGACGCCACGTAATGTCGATGCGGCACTGAAAGTCGCCCTGAACGAGCATCCGGCCATCAAGGCGCGCCAGCATGCGGTCGACGTGGCCGAGCTGCAGGTTAAGATCGAGGAGGGCGCTCTCGCCCCGCAGCTGGGTGTCGCCGGTGCCGTCGATCAGCGCTATGACCAGCGGCAGACCGGCGATGCGTCGCTTTCCGCCTCTGTGGTCGCGCGGCTGACCGTGCCGATCTATGAGGGCGGCCAAGTTTATGCCGCGACGCGTCAAGCCAAGGAAGTGGCCGGGCAGCGTCGCCTTGAGGCCGATTCCGTTCGCGATCAGGTCCGCGCTGCCGTAAGCTCCTCCTGGGGACGGCTGGAGGCCGCTCGGGCCCAGATCGTTGCCGCTCAGGCCCAGATCGATGCGGCCGAGACGGCGTTGAGCGGTGTGCGTGAGGAGGCTCGCGTCGGCCAGCGCACCACCCTCGACGTGTTGAACGCTCAGCAGGAACTGCTGAATGCGCGCGTGAATCTCATTACTGCACAGCGCGACCGGGTGGTGGCGTCCTACAGCCTCGTCAACGCGATGGGGCGCCTCAATTCACGCGCCCTCGGCCTCAGGGTCAATCACTACAGCCCGAAGATTCATTACGAGCAGGTTAAAGATCTTTGGGTCGGCACGAGTACGCCAGACGGTCGTTAGTAAGCTTCGGGGCCAGAACCAAAAAGTTCTGGCCCCGCTTGTTTTCTTTAAGTTTGCGTAAAATACTTCATCTACATTCATTTGAATGTGATTCTTGCTTATTTCGATTTGGATGCGGCTATGGGTTCTGCGGGCCTGAAGGTTAATGAGCCGTCGATGGAGGAGATTCTGGCTTCCATCAGGCGTATCATCGCTGACGATGAAGTTGATGACCCTTCGGAGGCCGATGAGCCACGCTCCTCACCATTGAGCAACGTCCTCGATATTGCGGAGCTTCACGTATCCCCGCTGATCGCCTCAGGCGGAAACGAGCCTGTGCTCGGCCCCTGGAGCCGGGGAGAGGCCCTGGTGGACGACATTCCTCCGGGTGAGGGCCTTCGAGGGGAACGGGATTCCCATCCGGAGCGGGATGAGCCGATGTCTGTTCCTGCCGCTGCGCATGTCATTCGGCCGAGGGCAGCCGCGCCGGTGGTTCCAAGTCAATCTGTTCCGGCAGACGCTCTCATGTCGACCGCGGCCAGCGCCTCGGTGTCCGATGCCTTCGACCGCCTCGGCGCAGCCCTCAGGCCAAGCCAGCCCCAGACCGTCGACGATCTCATGAAGGAGATGCTGCGCCCCATGCTGAAGGCATGGCTCGACGATAATCTTCCTTCCCTGGTCGAGCGGCTCGTCCGGGACGAGATCGAGCGCGTGACCCGCTCCCGGGGGTAGGATTCTACGCAGATAGCCCCAAGGGACCGCCCGGGGCGGGAGCAAGGGCTCGCCGGGCTCCCCCGCCGCTGACACCTTTCGAGGGGAAGTGCCGAGGCGGCACCTCAACGCGGGCCTGTAGCGCTCAGATTGTCGCCCCTCTGTTGACTTCGACCGATCCGTCCGGTTTGTAGCCGTCTTGCTTGCGCGTTTCTCGCGCCCAAAGGCCGGTACTCATCATGATGGACAAGACGTTCGATCCCTCCGCTGTCGAAGCTCGCATTTCCACCCGCTGGGAAGAGGCCGAGGCCTTCAAGGCCGGCCGTGCGGATCGCAAGGACGCGGTACCGTACACGATCGTCATTCCGCCGCCGAACGTGACCGGCTCGCTCCATATGGGGCACGCTCTCAACAATACGATCCAGGACATCCTCTGCCGCTTCGAGCGCATGCGTGGCAAGGACGTGCTCTGGCAGCCGGGCATGGACCATGCGGGCATCGCCACCCAGATGGTCGTGGAGCGCCGACTGGCCGAGCGCCAGATCCAACGCCGCGACCTCGGCCGCGAGGAATTCGTGAAGCGGGTCTGGGAGTGGAAGGAGGAGTCAGGCGGCACCATCGTGCGCCAGCTCAAGCGCCTCGGCGCCTCCTGCGACTGGTCGCGCGAGCGCTTCACCATGGACGAGGGTCTGTCCCAGGCCGTCCTGAAGGTCTTCGTCGACCTTTATAACCAGGGTCTGATGTACAAGGATAAGCGCCTTGTGAACTGGGATCCCAAGTTCCAGACGGCGATTTCCGACCTCGAGGTGATCCAGGTCGAGGTGAAGGGTAACCTCTGGCACATCCGCTATGCCATCGAGGGCATGCCTGACCGGTCCATCACCGTTGCCACCACCCGGCCCGAGACGATGCTCGGCGACGTGGCCGTGGCCGTTCATCCCGAGGACGAGCGCTACAGGGATCTGGTCGGCAAGTTCGCCATCCTGCCTCTCACCGGCCGCCGCATTCCCATCGTGGCCGACGAGTATTCGGACCCGGAGAAGGGCACCGGCGCGGTGAAGATCACGCCCGCGCACGATTTCAACGATTTCGAGGTCGGCAAGCGCCACAAGCTGCCGCTGATCAACATCTTCGGCACCGAGGCCGAACTGAGGCTGGCCGGCAATGAGGCTTTCCTCGACGGACTTGCCCAGTCCGACGATCTCAAGGCGGTGCTGGCCCTCGAAGGCATGGACCGCTTCGAGGCGCGCAAGCGCATCGTCGCGATGCTGGAAGAGCGCGAGATCCTCGTTCAGATCGAGCCGCACGGCCACACCGTGCCGCATGGCGACCGCTCCAACGTGGTGATCGAGCCCTACCTCACGGATCAGTGGTACCTGAACGTAAAACCCCTGGCGGACAGGGCGCTCGACGTGGTGCGCAAGGGCCAGACCAAGTTCGTGCCGGAGAACTGGGAGAAGACTTACTTCCAGTGGCTCGAGAACATTGAGCCCTGGTGCGTCTCGCGCCAGCTCTGGTGGGGCCACCAGATCCCCGCCTGGTATGACGATCAGGGCAATGTCTATGTCGCCCTGAGCGAGGACGAGGCCAAGGCCCAGGCTCGTGCGAAGAACGGTCGCGACGTGCCGCTCAGGCGGGACGAGGACGTGCTCGACACCTGGTTCTCCTCCGCCCTGTGGCCATTCTCGACCCTGGGCTGGCCGGACGATACGCCGGAACTGGAGCGCTATTACCCGACCAACACCCTCGTCACGGGCTTCGATATCATTTTCTTCTGGGTCGCCCGGATGATGATGATGGGCCTGCACTTCATGGATGAAGTGCCCTTCGACACGGTCTATATCCACGCCCTCGTCCGTGACGAGAAGGGCGCCAAGATGTCGAAGTCGAAAGGCAACGTCATCGACCCGCTCGACGTGGTGGAGCAGTACGGCGCGGATGCGTTGCGCATGACGCTCACCTCGATGGCCGCCCAAGGGCGCGACATCAAGCTGTCCGTTCAGCGCGTCGAGAACTACCGCAACTTCGCGACCAAGATCTGGAACGCGGCCCGCTTCGCCGAGATGAACGAGTGCAAGCGCGTCGACGGATTCGATCCCGCCTCGGTGAAGGAGACGCTCAACAAGTGGGCGCTCAGCGAATGCGCGAAGGCGATCAACGAGGTCGCTGCCGGCATCCAGGGCTACAAGTTCAACGAGGCGGCCGGCGCTGCCTACCGCTTCGTGTGGAACGTGTTCTGCGATTGGACGCTCGAACTCTCCAAGCCCGTGCTGCAGGGCGCGGATTCGCCCGCCAAGGATGAGACCCGCGCGACCATCGCGTTCATCCTGGACGAGATCTGCAAGCTCCTGCATCCGATCATGCCCTTCCTCACGGAGGAGCTGTGGGAGGTGAAAGGGCAGGAGGGTCCGAAGCGCGAGACGATCCTGGCGCTCGCGCCCTGGTCGAACCTCGATCGCCTGATCGACCCGCAGGCCGAAGCCGAGATCGGCTGGGTGGTGGATCTCGTCACGGAGATCCGCTCCGCCCGTTCCGAGACGAACGTTCCGGCCGGTGCGCAGATCCCGCTCGCGCTCGTTGCGTCTTCGGAAGACGTGAAGGCCCGCGCCGGGCGCTGGGGCGAGATCGTGAAGCGCCTCGCGCGCCTGTCCGAGATCTCCTTCGCCGATGCGGCTCCCAAGAGCTCGATCCAGCTTCTGATCCGCGGCGAAGTGGCGGCCCTGCCGCTGGAAGGTGTGATCGACCTCGACGCCGAACGCGCCCGCCTCGCCAAGGAAATCCAGAAGCTCGATGCGGATGTGGCGAAGATCGACGCGAAGCTCGGAAACGCCGACTTCATCAAGCGTGCGCCTGAGGAGGTCGTTGAGGAGCAGCGCGAGCGCCGCGACGAAGCCCTGGCCCGCAAGGTGAAGATGGAAGAGGCTTTGGGACGTCTGAAGGACGCGTAAGGCCGACCGTTCCCGCCCACGTCATCGCCGGCCTTGTGCCGGTGATTTCGTTTCTGGACGGCGCAATGCGTTCCAAGCGAGATGGCCGGCGTAAGGCCGGCCATGACGGATAGGGTGGTCCTGGCGTTTCGCAGGGTCGGGAATGACAAGACGCGGGAGCGCGCCTTACCCTAGCACGAAATCCACCAGCAGCTTCACGTTCAACGCCACGATGACGGCGGCGATGATACCTGCGATGACCGTGAGCCAGCGCGGCGTGACGAGGTCGCCCATCTTGGCCTTCGAGGCCGTCATGGTCACCAAGGGAATGACCGCGAAGGGGAGCTGGAGGCTCAGGATCACCTGGCTCAGGATAAGGAGCTTCGCGGTCCCGCCCTCGCCATAGGCGATGGTGACGGCGGCTGCCGGGACGATGGCGATTCCCCGGGTGATCAGGCGGCGCAGCCAGGGCTGCATCTTGAAGTTGATGAAGCCCTCCATGACGATCTGGCCCGCCATGGTGGCCGTGACGGTGGAGTTCAGGCCGCAGCAGAGGAGCGACAGGCCGAAAAGCATCGGCGCGATGGCGCTGCCGAGGATCGGCTGGAGCAGAGTATGGGCCTCCCCGAGTTCGGCGATTTCGGTCCTGCCCGTGTGGTGGAAGGCGGCGGCTGCCAGGATCAGCAGGGACGCGTTGATCGTCAGCGCGAACATGAGCGCGATGGTCGAGTCGAGCGTTGCGAAGCGCAGCGCCTCGCGCCGTTCCGGCAGCGTGTCGCCGTAGGCGCGGGTCTGCACGATGCCAGAATGCAGGTAGAGGTTATGCGGCATGACCGTCGCGCCCAGGATGCCGAGGGCGAGATAGAGCATGTCTGGATTGGTGACGATCTCGGTCGTCGGGGCGAATCCGGTGATCACCCCGGCCCAATCGGGATCCGCCATGGCGATCTGGATGCCGAAGCAGACTGCGATGACGCCGAGCAGGGTGATGATGAAGGCCTCGACCCAGCGGAAGCCGAGATTCTGCAGGTAGAGGATCAGGAACACGTCGAGTGCCGTGATGACGACGCCGATTTCGAGCGGAACGTCGAAAAGCAGGTTCAGGCCAATGGCCGTGCCGATCACTTCCGCGAGGTCCGTGGCGCAGATGGCGAGTTCAGCCAGAAACCAGAGAATCCACGAAACCGGCTTCGGATAGGCGTCCCGGCAGGCCTGGGCGAGGTCGCGGCCCGTGGCGACCGCCAGGCGGGCGCAGAGAGATTGCAGAATGATCGCCATGACGTTGGAGATCAGCGCCACCGACAGCAGGGCGTAGCCGTATTTGGACCCACCGGCGATGGAGGTCGCCCAGTTGCCTGGATCCATATAGCCGACAGCTACCAGATAGCCCGGACCCAGGAAGGCCGCCGCCCGCCGCCAGACCGACCCCGGACGGATCGCAATCGACCGATTCACCTCCGGCAGGGAGGCCAGTTCCGAAGAGTGCCGCCACGCGGCCTTTCGCACGAGGGAAACAGGGGCGGGCTGATGCATGGGCACTTTCTGCAGTTGCAAACTATTTGCAAGAAGAGGCTAGCTCGGATCAAGCGCCTCGGCAAGAGGGAAGTTGCACATAGTTGCATCTGCGTGGTGGAGCGCCTTCTGGCCAAGAAGTTTGCCGGGCTCGTCCTCTGTTGGAGGAAGAAAACGCGGCTGTTGCCGTCCACCTTCAGGGAAGGGGCCACTTGATCTGTGGAGGAGCACGCTTCTTCCCAACAATCGTAGGTGGCCTTCCTCGCCTCGTGGAACAGCCTCCTGGACCTCCAAGATGTTCAGGCGTGACAAGTCCCTTGAGGTTTGCTCTAGGTTTCCCAAAACCGGGACTGGAAAATCTGGTAAGGGATGGAAATGCTCGAGAGTGTCCTGATCGCCAATCGCGGCGAGATCGCCTGCCGCATCATCCGCACCGCCAAGCGGCTGGGGATGCGCACCATCGCGGTCTATTCGGAGGCCGACGCGGATTCGCTCTTCGTGCAGATGGCGGACGAGGCTCATCTCATCGGCCCGCCGCCCGCTCGCGAGAGCTACCTTCGGATCGACCGGATCATCGACGTCGCGAAGCGCACGGGGGCCGCCTCCATCCATCCTGGCTACGGGTTCCTGTCCGAGCGCGCCGAGTTCGCCGAGGCTTGCGCGGCGAACGGCATCGTCTTCGTCGGGCCGCCGGCTTCCGCCATCAAGGCCATGGGACTGAAGGATGCCGCCAAGGCGCTCGTCCAGCAGGCAGGTGTCCCGGTCGTTCCCGGGTACCATGGCTCCAAGCAGGATCCGGACTTCCTGCGCCAGAAGGCCTATGAGATCGGCTATCCGGTTCTCATCAAGGCTGTCGCCGGCGGCGGCGGCAAGGGCATGAGGCGGGTCGAGAAGGCGGCCGATTTCGACGCGGCCTTGGAGAGCGCCCAGCGCGAGGCGCAAAACGCCTTCGGCGATCCGCGCGTGCTGGTGGAGAAGTACATCCTTTCCCCGCGTCACATCGAGATCCAGGTCTTCGCCGACGGCCACGGCAATGTGGTACATCTCTTCGAGCGCGACTGCTCGCTCCAGCGCCGCCACCAGAAGGTGATCGAGGAGGCGCCGGCTCCGGGCATGACGCCCGAGATGCGCCAGACGATGGGGCAAGCCGCCGTCGAGGCGGCCCGTGCCGTGGGCTATGTGGGCGCCGGCACGGTGGAGTTCATCGCCGATGGCCGGGAAGGGCTTCGTCCCGACCGCTTCTATTTCATGGAAATGAACACCCGCCTCCAGGTGGAGCACCCGGTGACGGAAGCGATCACCGGGCTCGATCTCGTCGAGTTGCAGTTCCGCGCCGCGTCCGGCGAGACGCTGCCCTTTACGCAGGAGGATCTCGCCATCGACGGTCATGCGGTCGAGGCACGCCTTTACGCGGAGGATCCGGAGAAGGAGTTTCTGCCGTCGACGGGCAAGCTCTGGGCGCTGGAATTTCTGGAGGGTGAGGGCATCCGCATTGATACCGGCGTCGAGGCCGGGGCCGATGTCACGCCCTATTACGATCCCATGATCGCGAAGGTTATCGCCCATGGCGCGACCCGCGAAGAGGCCTTGGACCAGCTGGCGGAGGCGCTCGGGCGGACGATCGTCGCGGGCCCGAAGACCAACGCGGCCTTCCTGAAGAAGTTGTGTGAGGCCGAAGGATTCAGGGCAGGGCAGTTCGATACCGGCTTCATCGACCGGAACCTCGCGAGCCTTGGTGTCGGTCCGCAGCCGTTGGACGAGGTCGCGGTGTCGTTCGGCGCCTCGGCACTGATTTCGCGGGAGATCGAGCGGCTGCGCATGGCTGAACTCCAGAAGAGCGACGAGCCATCGTCGCCCTGGTCCATGCCGGACGGATTCCAGCTTCTGGGGCTTCGCAGCGTCGGCGTTCCGCTGCGCGTCGATGGTGAGCGCCTCGAAGCCCGCGAGGTGTTCAGCCACGAGCATCCTGGCGCAAGCACCGTCGCCTTCGGCTCCAGCGATCCATGGGACGATGCGCAGGTCGATCAGGAGGTGGAAGCGCCACATGGCGTCTACATCATTCGCAACGGGCGCCAGACGCTGGTCCAGCCCTACGACCCCTTCGAGGTCGACCTCGAACACATGGACGAGGGCGGCAGCGTCAAGGCGCCGATGCACGGCAAGCTCATCGCCGTCTTCGTGCAGCCGGGCGACCGGGTCGAGAAGGGGCAACGGCTTGCCATCGTCGAAGCGATGAAGATGGAGCATGTGCTGGTGGCACCTTCCGACGCCGAGGTAGCGGAGATCGCCGCTGAGCCGGGCGCGCAGGTGGCGGAAGGGGCACGCTTGATCGTGCTCAAGGCGGAGGAATAGCCTGCGGCGCATCGCCCGGTGACGGACTGGGCGGGCGCGTGGTTGAAACGGATATGGCACTTCATCTCATCAAACTCTGCGTCGGCTGCGAATCGATCACGGATCTCGAAGAGTGGATCGAGGAGAACCGCGCGCTGCATCGACGCCTCGGGCGGGAATACGAGCAGACGCACACCACCCGCATGGTGCCCAAGCGCATCGACGAGCTGCTGGACGGCGGATCACTGTTTTGGGTGATCAAGGGGCAGGTCGCGGCCCGCCAGAGGTTGCTTGCTGTTCGGCCATTCACGGATGGGGACGGTATCGGCCGCTGTCATCTGGTGCTCGAGCCGAAAGTGGTGGCCGTGGAGCCGCGTCCCTACAGGCCGTTCCAGGGTTGGCGCTACCTCGTCGCCAAGGAAGCGCCGCGCGACATCGACCTGAAGGCAGGCGACCTCGCCGTGATGCCGGAGGACATGCGGCGTGAGCTGGCAGAACTGGGCCTGCTGTAACCTATGTGAATCATCGGAGAGCCATCCATGAGATTTCCCATTGTCACCGCCGCTCTTCTGGTTTGTGCCGGTGCCCCTGCGCTTGCGAAAGAGTGCCGCATGCCCAACGTGCCTCCCGGCGTCCAGGTCCATGTGCCGCCGGAATGCCGGGATCGCTTCCAGGAACGCCGGGCGCAGGTCGAAAGGCAGGATTCCCTCAAGACCAGCCAGGGCTTCATCGATTTGGGGAACGGCACGCAGGTGCGGGTCGGCGGTCGTGTCCGGGCAGAGGCGATCGGCCGCCGCTAGACTTTTTAGCTGGGGATCTTCCTCGCGGATCGGGATCTTCTTGGAACCGCGCTGGCTCGTCCAGCATTGGCTCAGCAGTTCAGTTGAGTGGAGGTTCCGATGCTGATGTGCGCATCCGAAGGCCGGCACTGGCGTTACGAAGTCTGCGAGCATGACGACGGCTATCTGGTCCAAATGCGGGACCTGACCACCGGCGAACTCGACGAGGAATTCTCCACCATCTTCCGCACCCTTCCCGTGGCCTTCGCCTATGCGGAGATGTCGGCCGCCTACGAACGCTACGCGGCCTCGGAACTCGACCATGCCGAAGACGAGCAGATCGAAATCGAGGTGGAGACAACAGAGCGCCACTTCATCGACCTGAGCGACAGGCTCCACGACTCGGGCATCAACGGCGTCGTCGTCCAGGCTTGGGAGCGGGAGAGCCAGCGCAGCCGGAACGCGCTCCTGCACTGACGTCAGACCAGGGTAGCCTGGGGCCTCGCTTGCAAGCGGGGCCGCTCCCTCTAGCATCGCTCCATCACGACTCACGCCGATGATGGAGTTTCCATGGCCGATCTCTCAGCCTTCCCGATTGCATCCCGCTGGCCCGCCCGGCATCCCGACAGGATTCAGCTCTATTCCACCCCGACCCCCAATGGGGTCAAAGTCTCCATCATGCTGGAGGAGACCGGGCTGCCTTATGAGCCGCATTTCATCAATATCGGCCAGAACGAGACCTGGACGCCCGAATTCCTGTCCCTGAATCCGAACGGCAAGATTCCGTCCATCATCGACCCCGACGGGCCGGGTGGAAAGCCGCTGCCCCTGTTCGAGTCCGGAGCAATCCTGCTGTACCTCGCCGAGAAGACCGGCAAGTTCCTGCCTTCCGACCCAGCCCGGCGCTATGAGACGATTCAATGGGTGTTCTTCCAGATGGCGTCCGTGGGGCCGATGTTCGGCCAACTCGGTTTCTTCCACAAATTCGCCGGGCGCGAGATCGAGGACAAGCGTCCTCTGGAGCGGTATCGCAACGAATCCAAGCGCCTGCTGGGCGTCCTTGAGACCAGGCTTGAAGGTCGCGCCTGGATCATGGGCGACGACTACACCATCGCGGATATCTCCCTGCTGGGTTGGGTGCGCAACCTTGTCGGCTTCTACGGCGCCGGAGAACTGGTCGAGTTCGAGAGCCTCAAACGCGTTCCGGCGTGGCTGGAGCGGGGCCTCGCCCGCCCGGCCGTGCAGCGGGGCCTCGAGATCCCGAAGCGGCCGGAATAACGATCCGCTGCTGCCGCCATTCTTCAAGCCGGCAATTTACATCCGCCCCATCCCGGCCCACATGTTGGGGTGGGGACGAAAACGATGATGCTGCTTCTTGGAATAATGGCGGTCGCTCTTCTGTGGTGGTTGGGCAAGAACTATACGCGGGCCGACCCGAAGGTTTTGGCCAAGAGCCTCAAAACCGTGGCCGGAATCGCGGCGCTCGGCACAGCCGTGCTCCTGGTCGTCAAGGGACGCATCGACATGGCCCTTCTGCTCGGCGGTTTCGGCGCCTGGGCGCTGGGCTGGAGCGCCCTGAATCTTCCCGGCCCCTGGCGGAAGCTCCAGCAGGCGGGAGGCCGGTTCTCCCGCATTCGGTCGGCGATGATCGAGATGGAGATCGATCACGCGTCTGGAGCGGTCGAAGGCACGATCCTGGTGGGAGCCTTCGCCGGACGGCGGCTCTCGAGTCTCGATCCGCAGAGCCTGCGCCGCCTCTATGACGAGTGCAGCGCCCATGACCCACAGGGCGTCCCACTCCTAGAGGCTTATTTTGATCGCCGGTTTGCCGGTTGGCGTGAAAACGCTCACGGAGATCGCGACACGCGGACGCGCACTCATGCGCATTCGGGCGTAATGACGAAAGAGGAAGCCTATCAGATCCTGGGCCTTCAGCCGGGTGCGAGCCTCGACGAGATCCGAAAAGCGCATCGGACGCTCATGAAGAAACTCCATCCTGACCAGGGAGGGACGGCGTACCTCGCGGCTCGCGTGAACGAGGCGAGAGAAGTCTTGCTGGGCCGACATCGCTGATACTCCACGCGCGATCCGGTTGTCTTCGGGCGGTGACGGCGCAAACACACGCGCCGTCACAGCGTTCTCTCATCAAGTCAGCCGCGTGCGGCGAAGCAGTTCACGCCGCTCTTCTTGAGCTGCTTGCAGGCGTTCGCGGCATCGTTGGATTCGGAAAATCCGGAGAAGCGCGCCCGGTAGAGGGTGGAGCCGTCGACGGTCACCTTCTCGGTGAACGGCGAGGCCTTGCCCAGGACCTTGCCGAAGCGGCCGCGGGCCGTGTCGAGCATGGCTTTCGCCTTCGCTTCGTCATCCGTCGCGCCGAGCTGGATCACCCAACCGCTCACGGTCTTCTTCGGCTCAGTCGCCTCGCTCTTCGAAGCTTCGCCCTTCGGGTCGATCTTGGCCTGCAGTGCGGCCTTCTGGGCGGCTGGGATCTGGGCCGGAGCAGGCAGAGCCGCATAGGCCTGCGCGTTCAGGGGCAGCGGCTCCGGACCCTTCTGCCACCGCACCGAGGAGGGGGTGGTGGTCGAGCTGGCGCCGGCAGCCGAGGCGACGACCGGTCGCAAGGTGTTCAGATCGAGCGGCTTGCGCTCGGGAGCCGTCGGAGGCGTCGAAGCCTGGGCCTGGACCACGGGAGCCTGCGGAGTGGCGGAAGCCACTCTCACGGGAGCCGCCACGGGGGCAAGCTCGACAGGACGCGGAGCCGGGGCCTCGGCCACCATAGAGGGCTGGTTTTCAACCACGGACGGTGCCGTCCGGGCGCCGGCATAAGCCCGGGGCAGTTGGCTCTGGATGAGGCTGGCCATCTTCTGGTCGCGGGAAGCGCCCGAGCGGCCGCCGAGCACCACGGCGACGAGGCTGCGGCTGTCGGTGTTGACAGAGGTCAGGAGGTTGAAGCCCGACAGGCGCGTATAACCGGTCTTGATGCCATCCACGCCCTCGACCTTGCCGAGCAGGCGGTTATGTCCGCGAATGGTGCGGCTGCCGTACTGGAAAGACTGGGTCTGGAAATAGGCGAAGTACTTCGGAAAGCGGTCCTGGATCGCGCGGCCGAGGATGGACAGGTCGCGGGCGGTGGTGATGTTCGGCGGCTCGTGCGGCAGGCCATGTGGGTTGTAGAAAGCCGTCGAGCTCATGCCGAGCTCCCTCGCCTTGCGGGTCATCATTCGGGCAAAGGCATCCTCGGATCCGGCAATGTTCTCGGCGACCACGACGGAGACGTCATTGGCCGACAGGGTCACCATGGCCTTGATCGCGTCGTCGACCTCGATGGTCGATCCGGGGCGCAAGCCCAGCTTGGTCGGCGGCTGGCTGGCCGCATAGGCCGATACGGTCAGCGGGGTGTCGCCCCGCATGCGGCCGCGCTCGAGCTGCTCGAAAAGGAGGTAAAGGCTCATCACCTTCGTGAGCGAAGCCGGGATCCGCGGCTCGTCGACATTTTCGCCCTGGAGGATTTTGCCAGTCTTGGCGTCGACCACGATCGAAGCGGAGAGGGGGCTATATCCACCGCCAGAAGGCTTCGCCCTACGCGCCGCCTCGGCCGGGGATGCAACAGCCACTGCAACCGACGCCACAATGCCAATAAGAGCCCATGTCTTTCGGTGTCCCATCCAAACCGAATTCATGCTGCAAAAATCCCTGTTTCGCTTGGTTTTAGGCCCCTGCGCCCGGTTCTCTTGAGGGAACCGTTGCCGGCACAACACATCCTCCGACACTAGGAGGTTGCGGTTACGGGGCGGTTAACGGGGGAGGATCAATCGAGGAAATTATTGTGCAGCGCACAATAAAACTTGACAAAATTTTGTGCACTGCACATAATGGCATCGTCAGCTATCCAGCGGGCCTACCGTCATTTAACGCCTTATTGCCGAGGTTCACAATGCTTCAGCCGTTTACCCAGATTCAGAAGTTCGGCCAGGACAACCTGGATGCCACCATGAAGGCGCTCGGCGCGTTCTCCAGCAACAGCCAGGTCATTGCGTCCGAGACGGCGGATTTCGCCCGCAAGTCCTTCGAACAGACCTCCTCGACCGTCGAGAAGCTGCTGGGCGTCCAGACCCTCGACAAGGCCGTCGAGATCCAGGGCGCCTTCATGAAGGGCGCCTATGACAACCTCGTGAGCCAGGCGACCAGGA
This sequence comes from Microvirga mediterraneensis, assembly GCF_013520865.1. Taxonomy (NCBI): domain Bacteria; kingdom Pseudomonadati; phylum Pseudomonadota; class Alphaproteobacteria; order Hyphomicrobiales; family Methylobacteriaceae; genus Microvirga; species Microvirga mediterraneensis. Next base: position 3,239,488 of record NZ_JACDXJ010000001.1, on the reverse strand, counting down.
TGGGCGCGCTGTATTCCAACCTCGCCACCGAGACGATGAAGCCCTACGAAGGGCTCCTCTCCAAGGCGGCGGCTGCGCGCGCCTGAGGCACGCCAGATCCTCTCGCATGAAACGCCCGGGCCTGTCCCGGGCGTTTTGCGTTGGGTCTGACATGCATCCAGGGCCGGGCGACATGCCTGTCCGGCTCGCGTAGGAGTGACCAAGATGTCGCTCTTTTCATCAGGACTGCGACCACCCATCTGGTTGATCTGGCGAACCGAATGGAGCGACTATACATTTGGCTTGATGCCGATGGCGCGACGCAGGTCGGGCCGGAGGCCGAGGGCCAGAATAGAAGAAGGGGCGGTCGTCCGAATATGCTGCGGGTAGCTCAAGGTACTTTGACCCTGTCGGAGCCATGTCCGATTTCCGCTGCCGGCGGGTCACAGCCTCCTGGAGGCGATGATGGCGGCCGCTCGAATACGGCCATCATCACGAAAACCAAGCCGCGCACGAAACGGCCGAACCTTTACCGCGTTCTTCTCTTGAACGATGATTACACCCCGATGGAGTTCGTGGTGCACGTGCTGGAGCGCTTCTTCAACAAGAACCGCGAGGATGCGACCAGGATCATGTTGCATGTCCACCAGAACGGCGTTGGGGAATGTGGAGTTTTTACGTACGAAATTGCCGAGACCAAGGTGACCCAGGTGATGGATTTCGCCAGGAAGCATCAGCATCCTCTGCAATGCGTCATGGAAAAGAATTAGCCGAGCCCCGTCTCATAAAAGGACAAGCCGTTGCCGAGCTTTTCTCGCAGTCTTGAACAAGCCCTTCACCGAGCTCTCGCTCTCGCAGGCGAGCGCCGCCACGAATACGCTACCCTCGAACATCTTCTCCTGGCCCTGATCGACGACCAGGATGCGGCCGCCGTCATGCGCGCCTGCAATGTCGATCTCGAAATTCTCCGCCGCAACCTGGTCGATTACGTCGACAGCGAACTTGCCAACCTGGTGGCTGACGGACGCCAGGATTCCAAGCCTACGGCCGGTTTCCAGCGCGTCATCCAGCGGGCGGTGATCCACGTCCAGTCGTCCGGTCGTGACGAGGTGACCGGCGCGAACGTGCTCGTGGCGATTTTCGCCGAGCGCGAGAGCCATGCCGCCTATTTCCTGCAGGAGCAGGACATGACCCGTTACGACGCGGTCAACTACATCAGCCACGGCATCGCCAAGCGCCCCGGCCTGACCGAAAGCCGCTCCCCGCGCGGCTCCGAGGAGGAGGCTCCCGGCGAGCGTCCGACTCAGGAAGAGGGTGATGCGCGTCAGAAGAAAAAGGGCGATGCGCTAGAGGCTTACTGCGTCAACCTCAACAAGAAGGCGAAGGAAGGTCGGATCGATCCGCTGATCGGGCGCGAGTCCGAGGTTCAGCGCACCATCCAGGTCCTGTGCCGCCGCCAGAAGAACAATCCGCTCCTCGTCGGCGAGCCCGGCGTCGGCAAGACCGCCATCGCCGAGGGCTTGGCCCGCAAGATCGTTCAGGGCGAGGTGCCAGAGGTCCTGAAAGGGGCAACCGTCTTCTCCCTCGACATGGGCACGCTCCTGGCCGGCACCCGCTACCGCGGCGACTTCGAAGAGCGCCTGAAGCAGGTCATGAAGGAGATCGAGGCGCATCCAAACGCCATCATGTTCATCGACGAGATTCATACGGTGATTGGCGCCGGCGCCACCTCCGGCGGCGCGATGGATGCCTCGAACCTCCTGAAGCCGGCGCTCGCTCAGGGCAGCCTCCGCTGCATCGGCTCGACCACCTACAAGGAATACCGCCAGTATTTCGAGAAGGACCGGGCCCTGGTGCGTCGCTTCCAGAAGATCGACGTCAACGAGCCTTCGGTGCCGGATGCTATCGAGATCGTGAAGGGCCTGAAGCCCTATTTCGAGGATTTCCACAAGCTGAAGTATACCAACGACGCCGTAAAGGCGGCGGTGGAATTGTCCGCCCGCTACATCAACGACCGCAAGCTGCCGGACAAGGCGATCGATGTGATCGACGAGACCGGCGCGTCGCAGATGCTCCTTCCCGAAGGCCGTCGCAAGAAGACCATCGGCATCAAGGAGATCGAGGCGACCATCGCCACCATGGCCCGCATCCCGCCCAAGACCGTGTCCAAGGACGATGCGGAGGTGCTCGCGCACCTGCAGGATACCCTGAAGCGGGTGGTCTACGGCCAGGACAAGGCCATCGAGGCGCTGTCCTCGGCGATCAAGCTGGCCCGTGCCGGCCTGCGCGACGCGGAGAAGCCCATCGGCTCCTACCTGTTCGCCGGCCCGACCGGCGTCGGCAAGACCGAGGTGGCCAAGCAGCTTGCCGCGTCGCTGGGCGTTGAGCTCCTTCGGTTCGACATGTCGGAATACATGGAGCGGCATACGGTCAGCCGCCTGATCGGTGCGCCTCCCGGCTATGTGGGCTTCGACCAGGGCGGTCTCCTGACCGACGGTGTCGACCAGCATCCGCATTGCGTGCTCCTGCTCGACGAGATCGAGAAGGCTCATCCGGACCTGTTCAACATCCTGCTCCAGGTCATGGATCACGGGAAGCTGACGGATCACAACGGCAAGCAGGTCGATTTCCGCAACGTGATCATCATCATGACCACGAATGCCGGCGCCGCCGACATGGCCCGCCCGGCCTACGGCTTCACCCGCACCAAGCGTGAAGGTGACGATACGGAAGCGATCAACAAGCTGTTCACGCCCGAGTTCCGCAACCGTCTCGATGCCGTGATTTCCTTCGCCCACCTTCCGAAGGAAGTGGTTCAGAAGGTGGTCGAGAAGTTCGTCATGCAGCTCGACGCACAGCTTGCCGATCGCAACGTCTCGATCGAGCTCACCGATGAGGCTCGCGACTGGCTCGTGGAGCATGGCTATGATGAAGCTATGGGCGCCCGCCCTATGGGCCGCCTGATCCAGTCGACCATCAAGACCCCGCTGGCCGACGAAGTCCTCTTCGGTCGCCTGAAGAACGGCGGCGCGGTCAAGGTCGTGGTCAAGACCGACGAGATCGGCCTAGAGAGCCTCGGCTTCGAGTATGTCGAAGGACCGGTGAAGCCGAAGCCCGAGAAGGACGTTACGAACGCCGCCAAGAAGAAGCCCAAGGCCAAAGCGGCTTCCTCGAAGACGAAAAAGTCCGTGAAACCGAAGGGATCGGATGGTAATGGAGGCGGAGGTGTCCGCACCGTTCCGAAAGTTCCGTTGGTTAGAGCATGACGAGTGAGATACACGAGGGGGCCCTGGAGGCGTCCCGGACCCTGGACGCACCGGCGAAGTTGTCGTGGCGCGAGAAACGCTATCTCCGTCGCCGCCGGCGCGTATGGTTCGAGGAAATCCTGGGCTGGATCCTCGTGCCGGTGATCATCTTCGGTTGCTATTGGCTTCTGACCATCCTCCTGAACGCAGTCGGCACGTCGCCGGCTGCGATCATGGAAGGAATAGACGCGATCATCTCCAGCCTTTGAGGCCGGCAATCCATCGTTCGTCGATGCGGTCCTCAGGGGCCGCATCGCGCATTGTCCGCTTTTCGCGGGCCGAGCCGAGTGGCTCAGTCGTCGTTGGCCGAATTCAGCTGATCGGGCTTCAGACCTTCATCCACCTCGGTGTCGTGAGCCCTGACGAGCCATTCCATCTGCTCCTGGACGAAATCGGGGTCGCTGTGGAAGCGCATGGCGCAGGCGACCAGGAAAATCGCGACCTCGGGCAGGTCTTCGTCTCCGAGATCCGGGAGGATCAGTTCAAGCTCCGTCATGTTGCCCGAAGTGAGGATGGCCGCTTCGGTGGGAGGGATGACGATTCCGCTGCTGTCAGAGTCTTGAGCCATTGAGCTGATCCTATGCCTTTCCGGGAATGCCAGGGGAGGAAAATTCGCCTTCCAGATTTAAGGCGAAGGTCGACAAGGTAAACCCTTCGCTGCTCCCCGGGCGGCGCACGCAAGAAAAACCCTGCCACATGGTCTGAGGCAGGGCCGGATGCTTCATGGGGAATCCGAGCTTACGGGTAGGTGCATACGTACCGCATGCCGTTCGTGGCCAGGAACGTTCCCGTCGCCGGATCATAGGAGCGGTACTTGCGCGCGCAATAAGCCGCCATCTGGGGATCAACCGTTCCGGGAGGTGCGGGAGGGGCTGCCTGGGCCTGGTTGGCGATGGCGCCGGCGATCAGAGCGCCCGCCGCGAGGCCTGCGACACCGGCCGCGACGGCTGCACCATTGCCGCCACGGCGGTAGTAATAGCGATCGTGATAATAGGGACGATAGCCGCGACGATAGTATTGGGCGTAGCTCTCGTTCGGGTATGCCTGGTCGATCCGGGGCAGGGTGCGGGCCTGCATGGGGCTGGCATTGGCGGGCAGTGCCGACAGGAGCACTGCAGCCCCGACCAGAGCCGTTACGAATTTGCGCATATCAAACTCCTCGTTTGCGAAAGCTTCGGCAGAGGGCCTGCTGATAATCGGGGCGGAATATAGCCCCAGCGGTCAAGCTCGCACAATCCCGCTCTTCATCCGGGTTTAGAGGCTCGTCATCCCATCAGCATTGGCGGCTGTTCTTTGGGTGTGTGCTGAAAACAATCTGTCGAATACGAAGGGAGATACTTTCCTTAATGTTTCGATTGAATGGATCTTATAGCCCATGTGTAAGGATAGACTAAATTCTGTGCCGATGAATTGCTGATGGATATTGATTTGGCGTCGGAGGCTTTATTCCCGGTGTGCCGCAAGGGGAGAGAGTTGTTCTTTCTCAAGGGCGGTACTGGATTTTTTGCAACAAATCGCCAATGATATATGTGTTCTATTATAATCTCTCTCGGATTGGGCCGCATGCTCCGTCTCACGTTTCTCACGTCTGCGATAGCCTTCGTCGGTAGCTTGACCTTGGCGTATGCGGCTGAGCCGTTGCCCTCGCCCAAAGGCGAGGTCCTGCTGACGGTCACCGGGGAGATCGAGGTCACCAACGCTCCTGGGCGGGCCGAATTCGACCGGGCGATGCTGGAGGCTCTAGAGCGGAAGAGTCTCACGGCCACTTTCGTCATCAGCGGCAAGACGCATCGTTTCGAGGGCGTTTCGTTGCGTGCCGTCCTTGAGCGAGTGGGGGGGAAAGGAGCGACAATCCGGGCTTCCGCCTGGAACGATTATGAGGTGGATATTCCCTGGGATGATCTCAAATACGATCCTCTGATCGCCATGTCGGCGGACGGTCAGATGTTGACGCTCCGCGACAAGGGACCTTTGTGGATCGTCTATCCTCAAGACGATTACAGCGCCTTGCGCGATGATCTCCACGATTCGCGCTGGGTCTGGCAACTCAACCGGCTGCGTATCGGACGACCATGACACTCAACCTTAAGAACTATAAGGCTGCTCTGGTCACCCTCGCCGCGATTGCGGTGCTGGCGCTTTCGCTCACGTTCACGGTCTGGCGCCTGCTCAATGTCGAGGAGGATCTTCGGAGGGAGGAAACCCACGCCAATCTTTGGCAGATCTCCCAAACGCAGTTCGAAGCATCGATCTTGGCCGAAAGCTTGGCTCGGGTCGCCACGGGAGAGGTCGTCACCGACCGGGAACAAACCCCGGAGTTCCGATTGGCGATCCTGATCAGCCGGATGGCCATCCTCCTGGATGGGCTGCAGGGCCAGGTCATCGAGAAGGTCGGAGCTCTTGGAAGTCTCAAGGAAGCCTATCTGCAACTGACCTATGCAGAGCCGCTCCTGAAGGATCGCGTCGACCCGCAGGCGGCGCAGTTGCTGAGGGTTCAGGTACGCGATCTCGCCTATCAGCTGAGAGACATCGCCAATAAGGTCATGCTGCTGAACCGCGGCGAGATGTCGGAAAAGCGCTCGATGTACCTGCGCTACGTCTTCGAGAGCTTCGCCTTCATCGTCGGGATCGCGATGAGCACGGCCTTTCTTCTGGTCCGCCTGTTCAAGGGAATGCAGGAGGCGAGCCAGGCCCGACAGCTTCTCAGGCAGGAGCAGGAACTTTCCGACCTGGTCATCAACAACATCAGCAATCAGGGCATCGTCATGTTCGATGCCGAGCTCCGGTGCCTGCTCTGGAATCCGGGCATGGAAGACCTGCTGAACATCAAGCCGGATCAGGCAGTGGGACGGCATATGTCGGATATCGATCCGATTTTCGCCCAGGAGGGGGTGGTCAGCTCCCTCGCTCGCGCGGCAGAGGGAACGAGCTCGATCTTCGAGAATGAGATATCCTCGTCCGACGGACAGGAGCAATGCCTGGAAATCAACTGCCTTCCCGTATCCATGGCCGAGCGCAAGCTCGGCATCGCCTTCATGCGCGACGTGACCGAACAATGGCTGGCCCGCAAGCAGGCGGAGCGCCAGAACTTCGACCTTGAAATCAAGGTACTCCAGCGGACGGCCGCCCTGCGTCAGGCCGAGCGCCGCCTGATCGCGGCGATCAAGTCCGCATCGGAAGGATTCGCTGCCTTCGACTGGACGGGAAGACTCCTCTTCGCCAATGAGCAGATCTGGGCTGCGGCGCCCGTAGCCTTGTGGTGCAACGAGGAAATGGGTCTCACCAGCTTCCTGCGGTGCTTCGCCATGTGCGAAGGCGCCGACATGCGCCTCGTGAATGCGGAGCCGCCATTCGAGGAAATCGAGCTGGATCTCATGCTCAGAAAGAACACCTGGGCGCGCCTATCCCTCACGAAGGCCGACGGCGCGACGATCTTCGTGCGCCTGACGGACATCTCCGGGTACAAGCAGGTTGCAAGGGCTCTCGAATCGGCCCTCGACCGCGAGCGCGAGACCACGAACGCCTATCGCAGCTTTGTGTCCATGGTGTCTCATCAGTTCAGGACGCCTCTCGCCATCCTGGATTCCAGTGCCCAGCGCATTTTGCGGCGCGGAGCTGAGCTGACACATGACGAGCTGGTCACGCGCGTTCAGAAGATACGGAATGCTGGAACCCGATTGACGCGTCTGGTGGAAAGTGTGCTGAACGCAGCCAAACTCGATGCCGGCACGATCGAGGTCAATCCTGCCTCCTACAATCTGGTCGATCTCGTCGTGGACATCTGCGAGCGGCAGCGCGAGGTCAGCGCGCAGGCCGATATCCGCTTCGATGTCCCTGATATTCCTGTTACGGTCTATTGCGACGGAATGCTCATCGAGCAGGTAGTCGTCAATCTTCTGTCGAACGCTATCAAGTATTCAGGCGATACGCCGGTCGTCGAGATCAAGATCTGGATGGAGGGATCCCGCGCTTTCTGCTCGGTCCGGGATTGGGGAATCGGAATTCCTGCGGATGAGTTGCCGAAGATCTTCGATCGCTTCTATCGAGCCCGGACGGCATCGGGTATCGCCGGCACGGGAATTGGATTGAATTTCGCCCAGCGGATCATGCACTTGCATGGGGGGGAAATTCACGTTGAAAGCTATGAGGCGGCTGGATCGTTGTTTACCTTCGATCTGCCCATAGCCAATGCCGAACAAGCGCAACAGGCTGCATGAGTGACTGACTCTGATGAATACTCAAAAAACGATTCTTTGCGTTGAAGACGAAGACGACCTGCGAGGCGATATCGCCGAGGAGCTGGAGGCCGCCAATTACCGGGTTCTCCAGGCTGCGAACGGCGGCGAGGCGCTCAGCCTCCTCGAAAAGCACCGCCCGGACCTCGTCCTCTGTGACATCACCATGCCCGGGCTCGGAGGGTATGACGTCCTCAAGTCGCTGCGTGAGCAAGGCACGATGTCCGATGTTCCGTTCATCTTCCTGACGGCGCTCGCCGAGCGGAACGATGTCCTCACCGGAAAGCAGGCGGGGGCGGACGATTATCTCGTCAAGCCGATCGATTATGAAATTCTTCTGGCGACAGTCGCCGCGCGCCTCGATCAAGTCACCCGCGTTCAGACGAGTGCCGTCACCAGGGCCGAGGAATCCTGGCAGGAGATCCTGAAATCCTCCAAGGGACGCACGGTCGATGCCCTCTACAAGGCGACATTCGCGTTTGATCGCTTTCTCGTGGGCGTGGTGATCGTCGACGAGACCGGCGCCATTCGCGTGATGAACAAGGAGGCGCAGCGCATTCTGGCCGAGGATGACGGCCTGGTTGCCGCGCAGGGAATCCTGAAAGGATTCCCTGCCAAGCAGAACAGCAAGCTCTATTCGGCGATCACAAAGGCCTTCGAGGAAGAGACGCTGGACGAGATCGTCTCTTTTCCGCGCAATTCCGGAGGTCGGCCCTATCTCGTCCTGATCCAGGGACAACGCTTTTCCGCAGAAGAGCGGCCCGAAGCCGTGGTGCTGCTCGTCATCGACACGGAGCAGCGGGCCAAGGTCTCCGGCGACACGCTCGTGCGGCTCTATGGCCTGACCCCCTCGGAAACCCGGGTCGCCCTCATGCTGATCGACGGCAAGCGTCTCGACCAGATCGCGGAAGAGCTGGAAGTCGCCCAGACCACGGTCGTCTTCCATCTGAAGAACCTTTGGTTGTGCATTAGGCACGAACAGGATAAGCTCGACAGTGCTGGAGCCTCATCGTGCCAACTGCTTACCCCTACATACGTTTTTCCGATAAGAGCCAAGAGAAGGGCAATTCTCTACACCGTCAAAGAGACCTCGCACGAGCGGTTGCAGAGCGTCGCGGCCTGACGCTCGGAAAAGAGTTTCTGGACCTTGGGGTCAGCGCGTACAGAGGAAAGAATGCTGATCAGGGAGCATTAAATTCCTTTCGAGAAGAGGTTAGGGAAGGCCGAATCACTGGCGATTCATGGCTGCTCCTGGAAGATTTCGACCGGATGAGTCGGCGTGAATTCCGCTGGTTCTATCCATTGTTCCTCGAGTTAATCGATGCCGGGATTACGATCTGCACGACGGCTGATGATCGGGTCTACAACGAGGGCAACGCCGACGACCTAGAGGTCACATTGTTGCTCGTGATTAAGGGAAGCACGAGCAATCTGGAAAGCGCCAAGAAGTCGAAACGGCTGATCGCTCGGTGGACTACCTGGAGAGAAACCGGCCATCGAACGGCTGTCTGCCCGGCTTGGGTTTATTTCATGGATGGTGAATACCACCGGAATGAGAGGCGGGTTCCGATTGTTCAAATGATTTTCGATTTAGCTGAGAGCGGTATTGGCGCGCACGGTATTGCCAAGATTCTGAATGGCAACCCTGCCACGCCACCGTTCGAGCACATGAACGGCAAGCCGGGCAAGAAATGGCATCCCACGACCATCGCGAACATCCTGACCGGTCGGCACGTGCTCGGCTGGTATCAGCCCTGTAGGGTCGTGGATGGACGCCAGGAGCCCGTTGGAGACCCTGTGCAGCGCTACCCGGCGATCATCTCGGAAGCCCAGTGGCATCGTGTTCAGGCTCGCCGGAAGACGAACCCTCGCGGCAACCGTGGCGAGACCATGAGCAACCTATTCACGGGTCTGCTCCGGTGCGGTCGCTGCGGAGGCGTGATGAAAGTCAAGACGAGCTACGCAACAAAAAAACGTCCTGGCAAGGACCACCGGTACTTTGTCTGCACGTCGGCGATGATGAATTCCGGCTGTGAGGCTAACACCCATTACCCGATTGAGCAGGTTGAGAAGGCGATCCTGGATCACACTCCGGAGTATCGGCTGCACGAACTGTTTTCCGATCCGGGAACGGCTCAGCAGCTAAAGGCTCTCGATGATCAGATCACCGATCTAAAGAGGAAGTTCGAAGACACGGAGCGGCGCAAGGCAAATGCCATAGATCGCGCTGAGAGCCTCCCTCAAGGCGATCCGCTGATCATCGAGTACGAGACCCGCGCCCGCACCTATTCCGCCGATCTACGGGCCTCGCATGAGGCTCTGAAAGCGTTGGAGATTCAGAAGGTTGCACTGGCTACGCGAATCGATGAACGCGCTGATTCGGAGGGCAAGGCGCGAGAGTTGAGGGCAAAGATCGCGGAGGCCGAGGGGAAAGAGCTTCTGAAGCTCAGAGCCAGCCTGTCGCAGGCGCTCCGCACGTTCATCGACGAGCTTTGGTTCCGGGGTGAGATGTTCACCGTCGTCCTGCATGGCGCGGGCAAGGTGCATCATTTCCAGGTCGTAAACGGGAAGGGGCGAGCGGCAGGTCGCACTGTTGAATACGCGGGTGCGACCTACTGGAATAACGACGAGATGCGTCGGGTCGTGCTTGGATGACCACGTATTCCGGATCGCCCTGGATTCGCAGGATGATCAGCGGCTCGTCTTCGTCAACGTGCTCGGATTCAATCGATCAGGTATTCGATTGAGGAAGAGCGGCTTTCGCGATGTTTTTGAGGTCGTCAGCGTCAGACGTTCGACGTACCTTCAGGTCCAATGCACTCAAGAATGCCGCGCTACGCGACCATCGTCATGGTGGGTAGCGGTAAGCCAACCTCTATCCGGAGAACCCGATGGCTTCGTCCGACCTGAGCGAAGTTCTGAAACGGTGGAAAGCTCGACAACAGGGATTGCTTTCGCCTGATGGGGATGCAAAAAAGCGGACTATGATCCCCATTCTAGAAACGCCGCTTGGTCGGCTCTTCGAAGCCGACTGCATCGAAATCATGCGGTCTCTTGAGGCCGAAACCGTCGATTTGGCTTTCGCCGACCCTCCATTCAATCTCGGCAAGGAGTACACGTCGAAGATTGACGATTCCTTGGCCGAACATGAATACCTAGATTGGTGCAGAGCTTGGCTCGATGAGATGATTCGGGTCTTGAAGCCTGGAGGTTCCCTGTTCCTCTGGAACATTCCGAAGTGGAACCTGCCGCTTGGTGCATACCTGAACGACCACCTGACCTTTCGTCACTGGATCACAGTGGACATCAAGTATTCACTCCCTATCCAGAGCAGACTTTATCCGGCCCATTACTCACTGCTGTATTTTGTCAAAGGGAAGCGCCCTGCTATCTTCCATCCAGATCGCATTCCCGTTCCGTGTTGCCGCCATTGTGGGGGCGAACTGCGTGACTACGGGGGCTACAAAGACAAGATGAACCCGAGAGGAGTGAGCCTCTCGGATGTCTGGACCGACATCCCTCCTGTACGCCATGCCAAGTACAAGAAGCGTGGGGCAAACGCATTAGCCCTGAAGCTCATGGATCGGATTGTCTCGATGGCAAGCGATCCTGGTTCGTTGGTGCTTGATCCCTTCGGTGGTTCCGGAACGACTTTCGTTGCGGCAGAACTCACTGGTCGGCGGTGGATTGGCTCCGAGCTTGAATGCTCGTCGATCATCGAACGATTCGAGAAGATTGATGCAGATCGAGAGCACCTCCGGGATATCCACGCGAACAAGAACACCCTTTTCACAGAAGCTGATCTGACCCGACGCCGGAAAGCAGGGAATCCGCTTCCCAAGGAATACCGGCTTCTGGTGAACGGGGCTAATGGGCACGATTGTAAATGTCCGATTGAGGACGACCAATCCGACCTGTTCGTTACCTCTTAGTTCGGCCCTCGGCTGATCTCCCGTCATTGCCGACTTGAAGGTATGGGAATTTCGGATCATCCGTTAGGTGGTCATGCTCGACGACTGTGATCGCGAGCAGGCCCTTCTTCACCCCGAATTTTAGGCTCTCCCACATCGACAAGTAGCCTGACAACTCCCCGATGTTTCCTATGCGGTCGGTGAGATGCTCGTAAAGTTGGCGGCTTGGAAGGATCAACACGCCGACCTGAACTACCTCGTTGGCAAGTGCGATAGAGAGTTTGTTCATGCTCCGGTGAGAAGACGAGATGTTCCCAGTCTCCCATTCAATAGCGATTCGGGTGCCGTTCGGGCCGGTGGTGACGAAATCGAACCCGCCGAAATCCGATGTGACTGGCTCCTGGTAATCGTGCATCGATGGATACAGCTTGATTGCAGGCTGACGGCGCTCAGGAGCCAGATCGACATTACCTTCAGAATGCCACCGCTCAGTTCCGACCATGTGTTCCAGGAACCGGCTCCTGAGATAACCAACGCCATTCCGCCGCCACTGCGTACCGATCCGCTCCTTCCGCTTCAGTGTCAGCGTTCCTGATCCACGCGGGTGATCAATACTGGAGATTGAACGCACATAACTCTGATGGACAGTAGCCCAGTCGGCAGAATTCATCACTCCACCCTGGTCAAATAGAACCAGCGTCCGCAGCCATTTCATCTCTGTTTCTCGGGGATTTCAAAGGTGAGCGCAGCCACGTCGCATTCGAGCGCGGTGCATATCTGGCAAAGCAGGGAGAACGTGATGTTCCGTTCGCCGCGCTCAACGCCGCCTATGTAGGAGCGATCAATCTTAGCGAGGTCGGCGAGTTTCTCTTGGGTCAGGCCAAGAGCTTTTCGCCGGTCGCGAATCCGTTGACCAAGAAGTTTGAGATCAGAGTGCTCCACATGCCCGTGGTCCCATCAATGAGGACTATTCGTCCACGGACTATGATACCCATTCCACAGCCGGGCGATGACATCCGGTCAATATGCGCGATGTTCGATCCGAATCGTGTTTGCTACGTGCCTATGCTGTGTGAGTAGCATACTTCAACTGCCGTCACTGTCATCAGGACGCGAGAAGGAGAGACGGCTCATAAGTTGCGGACGACCAAGAACTTTGTCTCGCAGAGATTGAATTCGCTTCAGGTCGGCTTCCAGACGGAAGTGAGCCGTTTTAGGAGCAGTAAGCAACTTCTCCCTTAGTACCTGTTCGTAGTTATCAAACGAGGCCAAGACGACGATCAAGTCGTGCTCATTGAAGGTCACGTCATAGCTGTAAGTAGTCACCAAGCGAACTCACATTTAGAGCCAATATCTATGTCGTTCATGCAGTTACATCTTCGCCGAAGAATCGAGCCGTCTTAACAGGATCAGTTGTCCCGACTGACATGATGACTTTCTTATCAGTGCGGTCGATAAGGAGGATGGCTGATGACTTCTCCATCCTTTCGGCGATGCTTTGGTCAACCTTGCGCTTAAAAAGTGCTTTCGCTGATTCGATGTGACTACATCCAATCGCCCATGTGGTCCCCGTGAATCCCGGCCAGGATGTCACCTCTTTTACGACGAACCTGCGTGTCCCGCGCTTTCCCATATTCACCACTCAACGCTTCTCATCCATCATCGCTTGGCGACCATACAGTTTAAAGAGGCCATTGGTGGGTAGGCCCGTTTACGGAGGCTCTGCCTCAAAGCAGTATACGGCTGCGTTACATCGCGATGTGACAGAAATTAGTGTAACAAAAGGGTTGATATTTGAAATCTGTTACTATATCGAATCGTGATCTAGACTGTTTTGTTACGGATGGAGTTTAAGAGTGTCTCTCTACGGTTATGCCCGCGTCTCAACCATCGACCAGGACCTCACCATCCAACGTGAGGCACTTAAGGCAGCCGGATGCGCTGTGATTCGAGAGGAAAAGGCGAGCGGCACCACAACAAGAGGGCGCGCCGAACTTGCAACTCTTCTCGATTTCATCGGCAAAGGCGATACGCTCGTCGTTACACGCATTGATCGTCTCGCCCGCTCGATTGGTGATCTTCAGGACATTGTGCGTATGCTTAAGGAGAAAGGAGCTACGCTCAAAGCTACTGAGCAGCCCATCGACACGAGCACGGCGGCAGGCAAGGCTTTCCTGGATATGTTAGGTGTGTTTGCTGAATTCGAGACGAATCTACGGCGAGAACGCCAACTGGAAGGAATCGCAAAGGCAAAAGAGGCAGGAGTCTATGCCGGAAAAGGTCGCAAGCCGTCCGTTCCCGTGGAAAAGGTCCGTGAAATGCGCGCGGCAGGGCAGGGGCCGAGCGCTATTGCTAAGACTCTTGGCATCAGCCGGATGAGTGTTCACCGTGCTCTTCAAGGAGTGCAGGCGTGAAGTGGTCTCATGTCACTGTTCGCTTCCGCTACAGGAAAGCTGGTTCGAACGGATCGTGGACAAGCAGCCGATGGGCCGGAAATGTCCTTCATCGATCTGAAACGCTCGTGATGCAATCGCTTCGCAGGCTAAAGCCATCGAGCGAACTTGAGTTGATTGAGCTTCAATGGAGATGATCAGAGGCGCGCATAAATATGGTCATGCGCTACTCTGACCTCGTCGAAACTAAACCCAAGAAGCCCGGCTCACCTAAGTCGGGAACCTGTCCGAAGCCACCGATGACGCCTGCTCAGGGCCGCAAGGAGGCAGATCGACGACAGAGACTCCAAAGGCGAATTCATGACGCTCGGGCGGCTTTTAACGCAAAAATCCAAGACCTTCGCGCTGACTTGTAACTAGCTGCAAGCGATCAGAGTAGGAACGCGCTGCGTCACGCGCCGAAAGGTTCTTGCATCGTCCGCGTTCTCGAACTCATAGGTCACAGTACCCAGAGCCATACGGATTCGTCGTCTGAATTTATTCTTACAGTACAGCCGACACCATTGCTCCAATCGGTGTAATCGCCAATGATCGTTCAGGCTGTTCGGCTCGAACTCGCCGGTTGCCGTATCAGCTACAGTAAAGCAGTTGGCGGCGATCAGCTTCTGGCTGATAGGCGAACTCTTGATTCGCTCGATAAAATCTTCCACGGAATCACCTCAGTAAATATGTACACTGTACTTATACTAAAACAGTATAGGCATAGGCTCTACTTCAAAACTAGAGACAGTGTTATCAACATTATGACAAGGTAGATCACGAATTATTCTTGATGATGCTGGTGATATGCTGAACCGAAGAAACTCGAATCCGTTTCGGCGTTGATGCAGCCACGTGAAGTAATCGGCCTGCCATGACACGGGCCACGGCTCATAAACTTTGCCCCAGCGCCCATTCTCCATCTGCGTCGGAATTTCGATCTGGCAGGTGTTCTTCAGAGAGTAGCTCACCACTTTGCTGATATTGTCCTCGACGCTTCGGACCGGTTGAAATCGCTTCACATGGACCTGCCCAGGTACCGGCCATGTACGCGAGAACTCTTCTTGAACTTCAGCGATTCCGAGACGCCCGGTGTGAACGATTGCGTGATAGGACGGTATCCAGGTTGGTCCGTCCTGGCTGATGCTGATCGGCGCGATCTCAGGCAGCAGCGCCCGCCGCTCCGTCCCCAGGAGTGGAAGATGCTCGCCGCCGACTGCATCAACCTCGTAGTAACCCAGGGCAGCAAATGTGCTCCAGCGGCTCACAGAGGACAGGCACCCAACGCGATAGCGAGCGGCCTTATACATTGCCTCGATGTTTCCCCTAAGCTCACCCAGATGACGGGTTCCGTTGCCGACCACCGTGAGGAGCGCCATGTCAGAGTTGGTAGGACGGCCTACCATCTGCTCGAAGAAGGCGTGGGCCTTCCGTTGCTGCTGGCCGATGATTGTTCGTGTGCAGCGTGGGCATCCCACCGCCTTACAGCGGTAGCGTCCATCCTTCCATTTGACGCCGCAGTCATCCAGATCAGCGAGATAAACCTGTTTTGCATGTTCGGCTGATCTGGAAAGCTCCGCCCGAAGGCGGGCAAGCTTTTCCGGAGAAGAAAGTAATAAGGTATTCATGTCCTGTGTGGTTTAAGTGATTGCGAAACTCTACAGAGCCATAAGAGAGCCTCGCAATATTTACTTCACAGGCGATGCCGCGTGTTTAACCTTTTCGATTCGGGTGCCCAACACCGAATCGGTATCCGTCAAGCAATCAAATTAGTTGCCGGATAGTGGAATTAGGAGAGCCTCTCAGAGACAGGAGGTTCACCCTTGAAGCATCAACGTCTCACCGAATTCGTGCAGCCCGTCATTCGCGGCCATCGTCGCTCCAAGGATCACGACCCGCTCGATTACTATCCCACTCCGCCTATCGCAGTTGAGAAGCTCCTATTGGTCGAGACGTTTCCTGGTCTCGTATGGGAACCCGCCTGCGGTGACGGAGCGATCTCCCGAATTCTCGAAGCCAATCAGATCGAGACGATCTCCACCGACCTCATCGACCGTGGATACGGGGAGGGCAACCACGACTTCTTCAAGTCGCCTCTTCGAGCCGACCACATCATCACGAATCCGCCCTACAAGCTCGCACAAGCCTTTGTCGAACACGCGCTGACCCTCACTAGCGGCAAGGTCGCGATGCTCGTCCGGGTGTCGTTCCTCGGATCGGCCAAGCGCAAGCCGTTCTTCCTCAGCAATCCGCCCGCACGGGTCTATCTGTTCGCGAAGCGCATTACCCTTTGGAAGCGAGGGGAGGAGCCGGTGAAGCCCACGGGTGGCGGCATCGTCGATTACGTCTGGTGTGTCTGGGACCATAGCGCGCCCAACATGCCGACCCAGCTTCATTGGCTCTGACAATCAAGCCGCACACATAGCTGAGGTCACGTAAGCTTCGAACTCGGCCAGCCAATGGATGCTCATACGCCCTTCAGCTTTCGCTGCATCCTTGAAGGTCCGCCAAAGGTCAACCATCGCGCCTTTGTCCATCTTGAGCTTCTCGGCGAACCTGAAGACCGAATTAGGGATGTTGCCCGGAACAGGTTGGGGCTCGCGGGTAGGGTCCATCGGATCGCGCTCCCGCTCTGGCTGCTTCGGCGGGTTGGACTGCGAAGGACCGGGACCCGTGGCCGTGAAATCGTGCCAGGACGGTTTGGGCGTTTCGAAAGCGACCCGTGAGCCGACGAGGTCGGGATTACGCAGCGAATCGTCGTCTCGCGGCCCGTACAGCCTGTCCAGGAACGGCTCGATGTCGAGTTCAGCAAGAGCCCGCCCGCCACCGCTCCGGAAGCCTTTCTCGACCATTGCCCGCAGGCGCTTCCGCATCTCGCCACGGGTGGCTGCCAAGCCTTCCGGGGCTGATGCCCGAGGCGATCCGAGCCAGCGCCGCCACCGGGCTGCCCAGTCTCGTGGCGTCCCGTGGTTCGCCGCCCAGTCCCGCAGAGCCTGCCATTCCCGTTCGATCTGCTCGTCGAGGTAGCCAAGGCTCCGAGCATCATCCCTCATCGCAGGGGTGAGTTCCGGCTGAGAGAGCACCGGGCGAGCCTGCTCGTCCTCTCTCTCGGGGACAGGGATAGAATTAATTTTTTCTTTTAGAGGGGGTGCAGGGGGAGGGCTTTCTTTTTTATCAAAGGAAGGGCAGGGGGTCACTGTGACACCTGCACGAGAGCGGCGACGCTCCCGGCTTTTGCGCTGCCTTTCAGCGGACCGAGCCCGCTGTTCCTCCCGAACCCTCGTGGCGAATTCGCGGATGGCGTTAAGCACCGCAACCGGTTCCAACCCGGTGGCGAGCATGGAATCGATCATCTCAACAATAGCGATCATCAGACCCTCTCCAGAGGGCCGCAAGGCATCGTTCTGAGAACTCACGTTCTCAGTTGACTTCCGGAAAAAAGGAGAGGACTGTTGCCAATGCTACTCGGCGGTCCTCTCTTGGATTCGCATGATCAGAAAGCCTCGACCCCCACGGTCGGGGCTTTTTAATTGTCCGGGCTCTACCTCACGACCAAACACCTAAAGCCGCACAGGATTGTGCGGCAACGGGAGAGTCTGCGCGCTCTTCTAAGCCTTTGCAAATCTTAACGTATTCCGACTTTCACCGTAGGAATTCAGTCCGAAAATTCATAAGTCAGTGATTGCTGGTGTCTTTTGATCACTAGAGAAACCTGTTCCGGAAGACCGATACCAACCGTCAGGCAGACCTCGTCCGCGTGCTTCTGTCGGTGCCTTTGCGCAGTGCCGGTGCATGACCGGTACCCGCAGGAAACGTTAAAGGACGGGTGGAGGCATTAAGCCTCTGCTCACCATTCCGGCGGAATTGCCCTAAGCCCAAGCTTTGCCACAATCTGTTCAGCTTTCGGAGAGGTTTGGGACAGTATATCTCATGGCATGAAGAGGAAGGCACGTAGCCTTTTTCCCGTCGTAGGTGATGATCATGAAGATCTTCCGACTTGTTTCCGGTACCGCTGCGGCCCTGGCGCTGGTCACCGGCCTTGCTGCCGCTCAACCGGCTGCAGCGCGTGATCGCCTGTCTCCCGGCGCTGCTGTGGCTCTGGGAGCCCTGGGAGGTCTTGCCGTGGGTGCCGTCGTTGGTTCGGCCGTCGCGCAGCCTCAGCCTCCTGTCGTCTACCGGGCTCCTCCGCCGCCTCCGCCGCCGGTCTATGTCGAGGAAGCGGCACCGGTTTATTACGAGCGCCCCGTTCGCGAAGTCTATGTGGAGCGCTGCACGACCGAGCGATATCGCGAATGGGTTCCTGGCTGGGGCTGGGAGCACCGGACCCGCCGGATCTGCAACTGAGCTCCTGAAAGGCCCGCATTCCGCGGGCCTTTTCTTTATCCGTCAGGCAACCGGGATTCCGCCTCCGCGTTGAACGCATGAAGTCTCATGTGAGCTCAGCCATGACCGACACACCGAAAGATCAGGCCTCTCCCGACCATACGAAGCTCAATCCCGGTGACCAGGCCGAGCCGGGAACTCCGGGAGCGGGTGAGAATATCTGTCCCGAATGCAAGGGCACGGGGCGCATCGGCGTCACGCCGTGCCCGATCTGCGGCGGCACGGGGACCATCATCGAAGGGATCGGCGGAGGTTAGGGCTTATCCGGCTTCGCCATCCAGCGGACCAGGGGCATGAGCGGAATGATCCAGATCAGGCCGAGCACGATATAGGCTACGGTCTGGAGGAGCTTGGGTGCCTGCGTGATCCGGCCTTCCGCGATGGCCATCGCGAAGAGCGCATAGAAAATGATGAAGGCCAGCATCACGACTGTGCCGATCAGCTTGCGCAAGCGAATGCCCATGGCCGAAATCCTCAAATCAACGACGTCGCGTCGTAACGGTGCGTCACCGGCATGAATTGCCTCTGGAAGGCATAGCCTCTATGTGACGTCCGTATCCCGGGTTCAAGCCCTAATCGACGATGAGAGTGAGCATGGCTGTCGCAGCCTCCACCGAGGGCGTGCCGCTGGCGCGCGTGCCTCAAAGCCGATCCCTGATCTCCATTCGCATCTGGATCTATGGCCTCGCCGCCTTAGTGGTCCTGATGATCGCGGTAGGCGGTGCCACGCGCCTGACCGGTTCCGGCCTTTCGATCACCGAATGGAAGCCCGTCACCGGCGCGATTCCACCCCTGACCGATCAGGCTTGGCTGGCTGAGTTCGAGAAATATCGGCAGATTTCCCAATATGAACTCGTCAACAAGGGCATGACCCTGTCGGAGTTCAAGTTCATCTATGCCTGGGAGTGGGGGCACCGGCAGCTTGGCCGGCTCATCGGTCTGGTGTTCTTCCTTCCGCTGGTATGGTTTTGGGCGAGGGGAACGATCAAGGGCCGGCTGGCTCTGATCCTTCTCGGAATCGGAGCTCTCGGAGGGCTTCAAGGCGCCATCGGCTGGATCATGGTGGCCTCCGGTCTCGAGCCGGGCATGACCGCCGTCGCCCCGATCAAGCTTGCCCTGCATCTCACGGTTGCCAGCGTCATCCTCGTCTGCCTCGTCTGGGTAGCATCGGGCCTGAAGGATCGCTCCGACTCCGTCGGACAGGAAGTGCAAACGGGCTATGCTCCCCGCATCCTCGTCGGACTGATCCTGTTCCAGGTCGCACTTGGCGGTCTCGTGGCCGGATCGAAGGCCGGGCTTACGTACAATACCTGGCCCTTGATGGATGGAGCCCTGGTCCCGCCGGCCTCGGCCCTGTTCGTGGTCAAGCCCTGGATCGAGAACTTCGTCGACAACGTGCTGCTCGTTCAGTTCAACCACCGCCTTGTGGCTTATGCCGTCGTGGCATTTGCCGTATGGCATGCCTGGAGCGTCCGCCGTCACGCTCCGTCCTCGAAGACCGCCGGCCGGGCGATGGGAATGGTCTTCCTGGTGCTGGCGCAGATGGTTCTCGGGATCGTGACCCTGCTGCTCGCGGTGCCGCTCTGGGCCGGCTTGGCGCATCAGGTCTTCGCCATGGCGGTTCTCGCCATGGCCGTCGTCCATGCCCGGGTGAGCAAGGTCTGACATAAAAAAGGGCGGCCCGAGGGCCGCCCTGGAACTCGGTATACGACGTCTTAGCGGATAATCTGGACGATGCGGCGGGTGCCCGGCTCGACCAGGACCGGGGTGTCGTTCACGACCGTGTAGCGATAGTTGGTCACGCCATACTCCGCCGGAACTTCATAATACTGCACGCCGGAGGTGGGCAGGGTGGCGCCGACGCGGACCTCTTCCTTATAGGCGTAGGACGGGACGCCCTGGGTGACGACGTACTGGCGGAACTGCGGCTGCTGCTGGTCGGCGAGGCCGCCGACGATCGCGCCCGTCACGCCGCCAACGGCTGCGCCGACCGGGCCGCCAACGATGGCGCCACCCACGGCACCCGTAGCCGCGCCGGCAGCGGCACCGCCGGACTGGGCGAAGGCGCCCACCGGGGCGAGAGCAACAAGAACAGCGCCTGCAAACAAGATCTTCTTAGACATTTGTCAGCTCCTAAACTGGTGAAGTCTGGAGCTTAACGGCTAAGCGGGAGTGTGGTTCCGGCTCCTAAAACTGTTTTAAATGGGATCCACGCGAGGCGGAGATGGGTGAAACCGAAGCGGATCGTTCCTATCGGCGCATTCTTCTCAATTTCCGTCCGGATCAATTTCCGAGTGCCTCTTTCTGCTTTCATCAGGACTTCGTCAGACCCTTTCGAGGTCTGTGCGGACGGAATTCGCCGCGCGCAATGGACCGAAGTCGAGCCGTCAAACCCGTCCTAAGTGAAATTCGCCTTGGGAATACGTCGGGATTTAGGAAATCAGTGCTTGCTCTGGTACAGGTGAACAATATTAAGATAGGTTAACCCCTAGGCGCAGGGCTGTAGGAACAGGCTTATGAGGAGTCAGGCATGAATGTGCTGGTCTTTGCTTCGCGGAAAGGCGGCTCGGGTAAGAGCACGCTTGCTGCTCACCTCGCGAGTTATATCGCCAACCCTTCCCGCCCCACATTGCTGATCGACAACGATCCGCAGGGCTCCCTGTCCCTCTGGCACAAGATCCGCAACCAGGAGTTCCTGGGCCTCAAGCACAATGTGCGCAACATCGACGAGGCCATCAAGCAGGCCAAGCGCGATGGCTACGAGTGGGTGCTCGTCGATACGCCGCCGAACAAGTCTGCGATCGTCGCCGAAGCGATCAAGCAAGCGACCCTCGTGATCGTTCCCACCCGGGCGAGCCTGTTCGACATCGCGGCCCTGCAGGATACGGTCGCCATCGCCCGCGAGCACCGCAAGCCGTATGCCGCTGTGATCAACGCTGCTCCGGCCAAGCATGGCGATACGGAAGCTCATGTGGTGGCCGATGCGCGCGGCGCCTTGAACGCGCTCCAGGTCCCGGTCTGGGCCGGCCAGATCACCCATCGGCCCGAACTGACCCTGTCTCTCGCGACGGGCGAGGGCGCACGGGAATACGATGCAAGCTCGCAGGGGGCCGACGAAATCGGTCGACTCTGGACGGCACTCGAGCGCTCGCTCAACGCGATCCACAATACCTACAAGAAAGCCGGCTCTTCTCGCGCGGCTTAAGCACTGCTTCTTAAGCGAAAGGGCGGCCCGGGAGCCGCCCTTTTTGTTTGCCTTCGTTCGGCCCCGTTTACGCTGCGTCGAGAGCCTGGTTGAGGTCGTCGATCAGGTCCTGCGTGTCCTCGAGACCGATGGAGAGGCGCACCACCTCGGGGCCCGCTCCGGCTTGCGTTTTCTGCTCATCGGTCAGCTGGCGGTGCGTGGTCGAGGCGGGGTGGATCACGAGGGAGCGGGTATCGCCGATATTCGCCAGGTGCGAGAACAGCTTCAGGTTCGAGACGAGCTTCACGCCGGCCTCGTAGCCGCCCTTGAGCCCGAAGGTGAACACCGCGCCGGCGCCCTTGGGGCAATACTGCTTGGCGAGGTTGTGATAGCGGTCCGAGCGCAGGCCCGGATAGCTGACCCAGGATATCTTCTCATGGCCCTGCAGATGCTCCGCGACGGTCAGCGCGTTGTCCGAGTGACGCTGCATGCGCAGGGGCAGGGTCTCGATGCCGTTGAGGATCAGGAAGGCATTGAAGGGCGAGAGCGCCGGGCCGAGGTCGCGCAGGCCGAGCACGCGGCAGGCGATGGCGAAGCCGAAATTGCCGAAGGTCTCGCCCAGCACCATGCCGGCATATTCCGGCCGGGGCTTCGACAGCATCGGATAGCGGTCGTCACCCGCGAAGTTGAACGACCCGCCGTCGACGATCAGGCCGCCCACTGAGTTGCCATGGCCGCCGAGGAACTTGGTGGCCGAGTGGACGATGATGTCCGCGCCGTGCTCGAAGGGACGGATCAGGTAGGGAGAGGCCATCGTGTTGTCGACGATGAACGGAATGCGGTGTTTCTTGGCGATGGCCGCAATGGCCTGGAGGTCGACGATCACGCCGCCCGGATTGGCGATGGATTCGACGAAGATCGCCTTGGTCTTCGGCGTGATGGCGGCTTCGAAGGAGGACGGGTCGTCCGAATCGGCCCAGACCACGTTCCAGCCGAAATTCTTGTAGGCATGGTTGAACTGGTTGATCGAGCCGCCATAGAGCTTCTTGGCCGCGATGAACTCGTCGCCCGGCTGGAGCAGGGTGTGGAAGGTCAGGAATTCCGCCGCGTGGCCCGAAGCCACGGCCAGCGCCGCCGTGCCGCCTTCCAAGGCGGCGACTCGCTCCTCGAGCACCGCGCAGGTCGGATTGCCGATACGGGAATAGATGTTGCCGAACGCCTGAAGGCCGAAGAGCGAGGCGGCATGGTCGACGTCGTCGAAGACGAAGGACGTGGTCTGATAGATCGGCGTCGCGCGGGCACCGGTCGCAGCATCGGGAGCCGCTCCGGCATGGATGGCGAGCGTGTTGAAGCCTGGCAGACGGTCGGTCATGGTTGGGCGTTCCTCTAGGAAGTGGGCGCGTTCTATTTAAAGAACGTATTGTTCTTCCGTCAAGCAGGGTCTTGTTCACGGAGGCGATCGACATTCTCTCCCGAGCAGAAAGCGTGAGCCTGGGTCCTGGAGCATCCGAGGTGCTCCGAAGCCCATTCGGGATATCGCTGAGGGCGGCACTGCGCATGGCAACAGCAGGTCTTGTGCATCTCTGTCAAAGAGCCAGCACCGTGGGGCCCGCAGCTTGCGCTGCGAGCCTTTCGGGTTCGAGGGTGGCGCGTCGGGCAGCCCGGCTCGCTCGTGTGTGTTGATGGAAGAGCCGGACGGCCGCTTCGCGCACGGTTCTTTTCAGGTGGACCAGCTGGGGAGCCCCCAAGGTCGACCTCCCGCGACCACAGGATTGCGAGGCCTGCGGCGGGACCGTGCCTGCTCTCACTCTTGCGACGCCTCGCGAGCGCGCCCCTCGTCAGAGCAGATCTAGGGCAACGATATAGCCAAGGTTATTCGCCCTGTCAAGAACAAAGTGAGAACATAACCCTCGCCTCGCACCCGGAGCCCTCATCCCGAGGAGCAGCGCAGCGGCGTCTCGAAGGATCGGCCCGCGCGCACTGGTTCCTCCTTCGCGACGCCACGGCGGGGCGCCTCAGGATGAGGCCGGAGGGATGGCAAGCAAAACGTGCGTGGCCGCAACAAGGCCGGCCATGACGTGGGGGTGTCGGTCCCGGCGCACGCAGTGCGGGAAGGGGATCCATGATCACGCGCAGAGCCATGGATTCCCTTCCCCTCCGCTGCGCTGCGGCCGGGAATGACAGCGAGGGTACTCGTCCGAGTGGAATGGCCGGCACAAGCTCATCGTGCTTTGCGAGGCCTCAAGGCCGGTTGAGGCTGAGCTTCTGGAATCCTTTGCCCGACAGAACCGGCTTCTTGGAACTGAGCATCCGCGAGTTCACGCCCTGCCAGGAGATCTCGCCGGACAGCCGTCCGAACTCGATCTTGGGGCAGCGGTCCATCACCACCTTCAGGCCCTTCGCTTCCGCCTTCGCGGCTGCCTCGTCGTTGCGGACGGAGAGCTGCATCCAGAGGACCTTCGGCAGCGGATCGAGCGCCAGGGCCTCGTCGGTGATCGGTCCGGCGGCTTCCGAGTTGCGGAAGATCTCGACCATGTCGACGGGAACGGGCACGTCCTTGAGGGAGGCGTAGACCGTCTTGCCGAGAAGCTCGCCCCCGGCGAGGCCCGGATTGATCGGGATGACGTCATAGCCCCGCTCCAGCAGGTATTTGGTCACGATCCAGCTCGGCCGGGCGGGATTCTGCGAGGCGCCGACGAGCGCGATGGTCTTCACGCCGTTGAGGATGCCGCGGATGTAATCGTTCGGATAATTGTCGTGGTTCATGAAGGGAACGTATGGGATAGGGCAGGGCAGTTCAATGAGCATTCGACGCATGGCTTCGCATCACCCGATCATGACGAAAGAAGAGCTGACGGCGTTCCTCGACCGGGAATTCCCGCAGATGCACGCGGGAGGCCGCAGCTACTTCGTGGATGAGATCGGGCCGCTTTCGGCACGGATGCGCATGGAATACCACGAGCGCCATTTGCGTCCGGGAGGCACCATCTCGGGACCGGCCATGATGGCGCTGGCGGACCTGGCGCTCTATGCCGCCATTCTCGCCCATATCGGCCCCGTGGCGCTTGCCGTCACCACGAGCCTCAACTTCAACTTCCTAAGGAAGCCCGAGCCCCACGCCCTGATCGCCGATTGCCGCCTGCTCAAGCTCGGCAAGCGCTTGGCGGTCGGCGATGTGTCGATCATGTCCGAAGGCAGCCCCGACGTGGTCTGCCATGCAACCGGGACCTATTCGATCCCTGAGCGTCGCTAGGCTCGGAATGACTTAAGCCTTGGGCGGCGCGAGCGCATCGTCGATCTCCCGCGCCCGCACGGCGGCGGGGCGCGAGCTGATGCGCTGCCAATAGGCTTCGAAGGCGGGCCGCTTCTCCAGAGTGCCGAACATCATGCCCCAGCCGATCTGAGAGCCGACATAGACATCGGCGGCGGTGAAGCGGTCGCCCGCGATGTACTCGGATTGGGTGACGGCATAGTCCAGGGCATCGACCACATTCTCGATGCTGCCGTAGCCGACCATGCCGCGTCGCTCGGTCGGGACCTCGAAGCCGAATGCCTTGTTGCTCAAGGAGGCTTCCACCGGGCCTGCCGCAAAGAACATCCACCGGTAATAGGCGGCCCGCTCCGACAGGGGCGGGGCGAGACCGGCCTCGGGGAAGGCATCGGCCAGATAGGCGCAGATCGCCGCTGCCTCGGTGACGATCTTTCCCTCGTGAAGGATCGCCGGCACCTTCCCCATGGGATTGATGGCCAGATAGCCTGGCGACTTCATGTCCGGACCGAAGTCGAGGACCTCCGTGCGATAGGCGCATCCTGCTTCCTCCAGCATCCAGCGGGCGATGCGCCCGCGGGACATGGGATTCGTGAAGAAAATCAGTTCGTCGGTCATCGGGAGCCTCTCCGAATCTGCGGAACGGGACGTACCGCGGCAGGTGAGCATAGCGGCAAACGGATCGAAGCCAAAAGGCATGCGGTATTTCGATACCATATGTGTGGTGTCAAGATACCTTGCGATTGCTAACGCTTGTTTTATAAGGGTTTTCCGGAGTCCGTACGGTCGATATTGCTGTTGACTTCAGGGTTCGATCTTACTAAACAGCTGTCACTCGCCGCCGCATCTCGCGGCGGTTTGTCGTTTTCAGAACCTGAGCCATATGGCTCCAACGGGATACAGCGCAATGAAGACTACGACTTCGCTGAAGCCCGCCGAGGTCGAGAAGAAGTGGGTTGTGATCGACGCGAAGGGCCTCGTTGTGGGCCGTCTCGCTTCGGTCGTTGCCATGCGCTTGCGCGGCAAGCACAAGGCGAACTACACGCCCCACGTCGACTGCGGCGACAACGTCATCGTCATCAACGCCGACAAGGTGGTGTTCACCGGCCGCAAGCGCGAGCAGAAGGTGTACTATCACCACACCGGTTATCCGGGCGGCATCAAGGAGCGCACCGCGAAGTTCATTCTCGACGGCCGCTTCCCTGAGCGCGTGGTCGAGAAGGCTGTGGAGCGCATGCTCCCCCGCGGCCCGCTTTTCCGTCAGATCATGGGCAACCTGCGCGTCTATGGCGGCGCTGAGCATCCGCATACCGCTCAGCAGCCTGAGGTCCTGGACGTTGCTGCCCTCAATGCCAAGAACGTGAGGGCCTAATCCATGGCGACTCTTCAGTCTCTCGCCGATCTGGGCCAGAACGCCCAGGCCGCCGCTCCGGAAGCTCCGAAGCACGTCCAGAAGCTTGACGCGCACGGCCGCGCTTATGCCACCGGCAAGCGTAAGGACGCTGTCGCCCGCGTGTGGATCAAGCCCGGCTCCGGCAAGATCGTCATCAACGGCCGTTCGGCCGAGGTGTACTTCGCCCGTCCCGTGCTGCGCATGATCCTCGCTCAGCCGCTTCAGATCGCCCAGCGCGAAGGCCAGTACGACATCACCGTCAACGTCGACGGTGGCGGTCTCTCCGGCCAGGCCGGCGCGGTCCGTCACGGCCTCGCCAAGGCGCTGACCTACTATGAGCCGGAGCTTCGCGGCCCGCTCAAGAAGGAAGGCTTCCTGACCCGCGATCCGCGCGTCGTCGAGCGTAAGAAGTACGGTAAGAAGAAGGCTCGCCGCAGCTTCCAGTTCTCGAAGCGCTAAGGCTTCTTCAAGCAGACATTTCGGAAAGGGCGGCTCTCGGGCCGCCCTTTTCGCGTTCAGGCCAGGGCGCGTTCCAGTTCGGCCTTGGTCATGCGCGAGCGGCCGGGAATGTCCCGCCGGCGCGCCCGCTTCATGAGCTGCGCCTTGGTGACGGAAGACGGGGTCTTTCGCGCGGCGGCGGCCTTCTTGGCGATGTCCCGCGGCTGCTTGGAGAATTGTCGGCCCTTGCGCGTGTCGGCCCGCTTCTTCTCGGTGGTTCGCTTGTACTCGCCGTCCGTCAGCGCCTTGCGGCTCTTCGCCGGCAGGTAGCGCTCTCCGGTCTCGCCGCTCTTCCGGCCGGACTTCGTGCCCCAATCCTCATCCTCCCATTTCCGGAGATGATTGGCGGCGGACTTGCGGCCCTCGTAGCTGCCGCCTTCCTTCTTGTATTCCGCGACTGCCATCTGGGCTTTGCGAGCCGACCACTGACCGGGTTTGCCGCCCTTCGCCCCCTTTGTCACCTTCGCCTTCACCGTCTCCCAGAGCTTGGGATTGGTCTTCTTCGCCGTGCCTGCCATGCGATCCGCCTATCTGACCTGAGACTGCGGTGGCAACCTCGGGGGCGCTCGCTGGTTCCGATGCGGTTCCTTGACAAGCGTGGCCTCGTGACGGCATAGATCCGCTCATGACGATCTTTTCAGACATCCGACGTTGCTTCTTCGCCGCGCCTGCGCGCCTGCGATGAGGGCTGTTCGTCCGCTCGTCTGCCAGCCGCGCCAGGAGCGCGGCTTTTGTTTTTCTGAAACCTTGCGGGGCTGAAGCGTTTCGCCCTATCTCCAGCATCGACGACAGATTGGATCGACCATGACCGCGACGCTCGACAGATCATCAGCCTTCGACCAGCAGACCAGGACGGTCTTCATCGACGGCGAGGCCGGCACCACGGGCCTCGGCATCCGCGAGCGCCTGAAGGACGTGAAGGGCGTCGCCCTCCGCAGCATCGATCCCGAGCGGCGCAAGGACCCGCAAGCCAAGCGGGAGATCCTGGCCGATGTGGATCTCGTGGTGCTCTGCCTTCACGACGATGCCGCCCGGGAGACCGTGAGCCTCGTCGACGCCCTGAGCGGCAGGAAGCCGAAGATCCTCGATGCCAGCACCGCCCACCGGGTCGCCCCCGGCTGGGTCTACGGCTTTGCCGAACTCGACCCCGTTCAGCGGGAGGCGGTTGCCGAGGCGGACCGGGTGGCCAATCCCGGGTGCTATCCGACAGGCGCCATCGCGCTCATCCGGCCGCTGGTCGATGCGGGCCTCGTTCCGGCCGATTACCCGATCAGCGTGAACGCCGTCAGCGGCTATAGCGGCGGCGGGCGCGCGATGATCGAAGCCTATGAGGCCGGCACGGCCCCGTCCTTCGAACTTTATGGTCTCGGCTTCGAGCACAAGCACGTGCCCGAACTGCAGAAATATACCGGCCTGACCCGGCGGCCGATCTTCATTCCGTCCGTGGGCAATTTCCGGCAGGGCATGCTCGTGAGCGTGCCGCTGCATCTCGATCTGCTGCCCGGCAAGCCGAAGGCCGCCGACCTCCAGGAATCTCTCCTGAAGCATTACCAGGACGGCGGCCTCGTCAGCGTCGTGCCGACGCTCCGGGACGGCAGGAAAGTCGAGCGGATCGAGCCGGAGGCCCTGAACGATACCGACCGGCTGGAACTCTTCGTCTTCAAGAACGACAGCTACAACCACGCCGTCCTGGTGGCCCGGCTCGACAATCTCGGCAAGGGTGCGTCCGGCGCGGCCGTGCAGAACATCCAGCTGATGCTGGGGCTCGTCTGAGGCCGCACTGTTCCGGATCAAGATGGCCGGCACGAGGCCGGCCATGACGTAGCTGCATCTTGGGTAGGGGCGTTACTGCCCCTTCCAGCTCTTGCTGGTGTCGACCTGTGGCCCGTCGAAGGCGACGAAGCGCTGGCGCTGCTCGCCGAGGCCTTCGATGCCGAGGGACACCACGTCGCCGGCCTTCAGATAGCGCTGGGGCTTCATGCCCATGCCGACGCCGGGCGGGGTGCCGGTGGTGATCACGTCACCGGGCTCGAGGATCATGAAATGCGACACGTATGAGACGATCTGCGCCACGTTGAAGATCATGGTCTGGGTCGAGCCGTTCTGCACGCGCTCGCCGTTGACGTCGAGCCACATGGAGAGGTTCTGCGGATTGGGCACCTCGTCCTTCGTGACGAGCCAGGGGCCAAGGGGGCCGAAGGTCGGGCAGCCCTTGCCCTTGGTCCAGGTGCCGCCGCGCTCCAGCTGGTATTCGCGCTCCGACACGTCGTTGCAGACGCAGTAGCCGGCGACGTAATCGACCGCCTCGTTGGCGCCCACATAGGATGCTCGTTCGCCGATCACGATGGCGAGCTCCACCTCCCAATCGGTCTTCTGCGACCCGCGCGGGATGATCACGTCGTCATTGGGCCCGACGATGCAGGACGGGGCCTTGTTGAAGACGATCGGTTCCGCCGGAATGGGCGCACCCGTCTCGGCCGCATGGTCGGCGTAGTTCAGCCCGATGGCGATGAAGTTGCGCACCCGTCCGACGCAGGCGCCCAGGCGCTGGCCCGACGGAACGACGGGGAGGGTGGCAGGATCGGTCTTGCGGATGCGCTCCAGGGTTCCGGATGACAGGGAAGAACCATCGATGTCGGCGACGATGCCCGACAGATCCCGGATCTGGCCGCTGGAATCGATCAGTCCCGGCTTCTCCTGTCCAGCGTCTCCAAATCTCACCAGCTTCATCAGGCGCTCCTATCGTAACGGCACGTGCATAATTGGCGCGAATGCGCCGAGCTACAATGCATGTTTCAGGCGCAAATATGTTGCCGTTTTGCCACGAGAACGAACAAAGCGCCGGATTTCCACGTCCAGGCGACAGTCGGCCCGCCCCAAGATGAGGGCCGACTATACATCGGTTTACATATGAACCATTGGCGCGTACTTTCCGCTTATTCGGCGCCAGTTACGTAAATGGAAGTAAAACAGGAAAGTAAGAAGCCGAATTTAGAAATTGTTAATTCGCTCTTCGCGTTTCACGAAAGGATTGCGGCCAAAATTAAGCATTGGCACATTGCCCTTACGGCGGGATTCTCCCGCACAAAAAGCATAAGGGCAGGAAATCTCCATGGGTCTTCTCTCTCGTTCCTTGTCGCTGGCCGCGGTTTCCGCCGCAGCGCTCATCGCCGCTCAGGGCAGCGCGCATGCGGGTGCCTTCGCGCTGCGCGAGCAGAGCGCCACGGCGCAGGGCTATTCCTTCGCAGGCGCCGCCTCCGGTTCCGGTTACCTCTCCTCCATGTTCTGGAACCCGGCCGTCATCACGATGATGCCGGGCTGGTGGAGCGAGGGGCATGCTTCGCTCGTTATCCCGCAGGTCGACATCAACCCGCTTCCGTCCGTTCCGACCTTCGTGTTCGGCGGCTCAGGCGATATCGGTCAGGATGCGCTGGTTCCGGCCGGATACAGCTCCTTCCAGATCAACGACATGCTCTGGGTCGGTCTTTCCAGCACCTCGCCCTATGGCCTCGTGACCGATCCGCGCCAGAACTGGTCGGGTCAGCTCTACTCGCGTTCGTCCCGGATCTTCTCCGTGAACGTCAATCCGGTCCTGGGCGTGAAGGTGAACGACTGGTTCTCGTTCGCGGTCGGCCCGTCGCTGCAGTACTTCGACATCCGCCTCAAGAGGGCTGTGCCCTTCCCGGGCGCTCCCGGCGCCTCCGCGACTCTGCCCGGCGCCCCGAGCGCTGTCCTCGACGGCGACGATATCGGCTTCGGCTTCACGGCCGGCGTGACGATCACGCCTTTCGCCGGTACGACCATCGGTATCGGCTACCGTTCCCAGGTCGAGCATGAGCTCGAGGGCAGCCTGCAGGCTCCCTTCGGTTCCATCGGTCCCTTCGCCAACCTTCCGATCACCGCGAAGCTGAAGACCCCCGATCAGTTGACGGTCGGCATTTCGCAGGTCATCACCCCGGCGATCACGGTCCATGCTGGCTTCGAGTGGACGAACTGGAGCGTTCTCAAGACGCCTCTCGTGATCGGGCCCGGCGGCGGCGCCGTCACCGACATTCCGCTCAACTACGAGGACGGGTTCTTCTACTCCCTCGGCGCGGATTACAAGCTGAACGATCAGTGGACCCTGCGCGCGGGTCTCGCCTACGAGCAATCGCCGATCGATACGGAGATCCGCTCCACCCGTCTCCCCGACAACGACCGCATCTGGGCGTCGATCGGTGTGGGCTACCAGTGGAACGACCGCCTGTCCTTCGACGTGGCTTATACGCACATCTTCACGAGGGAGACGGATATCCGCATCCTTCCCGGGCATCAGGACTTCGAGGGGCTCCCCTTCGTGGCGGACGTGGATGCCTCCGTGGATATCATCTCGGCTGGCCTGCGCTATCGTTGGGACAACCCGAAGGTCGCGATCCCGGCCGTTCCGCTCGTTCGCAAGTACTGAGCTTTCCCGAGCTGACGATAAGAAGGCCGGCAGATCCGCCGGCCTTTTTCTTTGGGGTGGGATGCTTCAAGGGCGTCAGGATTTTTCCAGAACATAGGTGCCCGGCGCGTCGCAGAGCGGCTCCAGCTTGCCGCCTCCGGGCTCTCGCGCGGCGACCATCCGGGGGGCCTGGGCCTTGATCCAGTCGAACCAGTAGGGCCACCAGGAGCCGGACGTCTCGGTCGCCTGCTTCACCCAATCCTCCAGCTCCCCCTCGACGGGGCCGCCGGTCCAGAACTGGTACTTCGGCTTGCTGGGGGAATTGACCACTCCGGCGATGTGGCCGGAGCCGGCGAGCACGTAATCGACCGGCCCGCCGAACATCTTCGAACCGACGAACACAGAGCGGGCCGGGGCGATGTGGTCCTCCTTCGTGGCGAGGTTGAAGACCGGGATTTTCACCTTCCTCAGGTCCAGTTTCACGCCGGCAAGCTCCATCTCGCCCTTGGCGAGCCTGTTCTCGAGGTAGCAGTTGCGAAGATAGAAGGCGTGGTTCGCCGCAGGCATGCGGGTGGAATCGGCATTCCAGTAGAGCAGGTCGAACGGGAAGGGCGACTGTCCCTTCATGTAGACGTTGACCACATAGGGCCAGATCAGATCGTTGGGCCGCAGCATGTTGAACGCATTGGCCATGCGCGAGCCTTCGAGGTAGCCGCGCTTCTTCATGGTGGCTTCGAGGCTGCGGACCTCCTCCTCGCCGGCGAAGATCTTCAGATCGCCCGCATGGGTGAAATCCACCTGCGCGGTGAAGAAGGTGGCGCTGTCGATCCGCTTGTCGCGCTTGGCTGCCATGTAGGCGAGGGTGGTGGCCAGCAGCGTGCCGCCGACGCAATAGCCGATGGCCGTGACCTTTTTCTCTCCCGTCGCCTGCTCGATGGCGTCGAGCGCGGCGAAGATGCCGTCGACCATGTAGTGCTCGAAGCCTTTTTCGGCGTGCTGCTCGGCCGGGTTCACCCAGGAGATGCAGAAGACGGTGAGCCCCTGCGAGACCGCCCAGCGGATGAAGCTTTTCTCCGGATTGAGATCGAGGATGTAGAACTTGTTGATCCAGGGCGGCACGATCAGCAGCGGCCGCTTGAGGACCTTTTCCGTGACGGGGGCGTATTGGATCAGCTCGATCAGGTCGTTGCGGAAGATCACCTTGCCTGGCGTGGTGGCGATGTTTTCGCCCACCTTGAACCGGCTCGTGTCCGATTGCCGGATCTTCAATTCGCCGCCGCCGGCTTCGATGTCCTCCGCCAGCATGCTCACGCCACGCACGAGATTGGCCCCGTTCTCCTTGAGGGTCTCGCGGATGAGTTCCGGGTTTGTCAGCAGGAAGTTGGACGGCGACAGCGCGCTCGAGAGCTGCTTGAGGTAGAACTGCGCCTTGTGCCGCGTCCGTTCATCGAGTCCTTCGGCGTTCTCGACGAGATCCTCGGCCCAGCGGGACGAGATGAGATAAGCCTGTTTCAGGAAGTCGAAAATGGGATTCTCGGACCATTCCGGGTCCTTGAAGCGGTTGTCCCTGGGCTCGGGCTCGGCCACCGGGTCGGCGGGCTCCCCCTGCGCGCGTTTCAGGGTCGAGGCCCAGAGCGACAGGAATTGCGTTCCGAGACGGGACTGCGCCTCGAAGCTCTTCTGCGGATCGCTCATCCAAACTTCGGCCACGCGACCGAGGGACTTGATGGCTTCCGAAGCGTCACTCGAGAGTTCGGCCGGAGCTTGGCCTTCCTGGACGGGCTTGAGGTAGGCGGCTGCAGCCTTGCCGGCTCCCTCGACGAAGCGCGCCATGTTACGGGAGAGTTCATCGAAGTCCGGGACGGGGCTTTGAGTCTTCTCCTCACCGTATGGCTTGTCCATAAGGCGATCTCCCTCTATCGCAGCAGCATTGCTCGCAAGCCGCATTTCCGACATCTTACCGTTCGACCCGTCGGGTATGCCAGAGTCATGTTGCAGATCTTAGGTATCACAATGCGTATGAAGCCCTTTCTGATCCGCTGCGCGTCGGCCGTTGCCGTAACGATGCTGGTTGCCGGCTGCAACGGCGGCTTCAATCCCGTCAGGGATGTGGCTAGTGCCGTAGGGGCTGGTCCGCAGACGGCGGCGAGCCAGGACTTCGTGGTTCAGTCCAGGCCGGCGAACCTGGAATACATGCCGATCGGCACGGCCGTTCCGGCCCGGCAGACGCCGGCAAGAACCGCTGACGAGATCAAGGCCGCCGAGGCGGAACTCGATGCCATACGGGCCCGGAACGAGGCCGCCGGTGCCGCAGCCGCCGAACTCGGCAACACGCCGCCTCCGGAGCCGGTCAAGATTCCGGCCAACACGTCGCAGCAGACGCGCCAGAAGACGAATTCCAAGAGAACGCCTTAGAACCTATACCGGAATCCTGTGATTCCGCCCGAGGACGAGACCCATGCCTGACTTTTACCGGATTAAGCGCCTTCCGCCTTACGTCTTCGAGCAGGTCAACCGCATCAAGGCCGCCGCACGGGCCAACGGCGCCGACATCATCGACCTCGGCATGGGCAATCCGGACCTTCAGGCACCTCAGCACGTCATCGACAAGCTCGTCGAGACCGTCGGCAAGCCGCGCACGGACCGCTACTCCGCCTCCAAGGGCATCGGCGGGCTGCGCCGGGCCCAGGCCGGCTATTACGAGCGCCGCTTCGGGGTGAAGCTCAACCCCGACACCCAGGTGGTGGCGACGCTGGGGTCCAAGGAGGGCTTCGCCAACATGGCCCAGGCGATCACCGAGCCCGGCGACGTGATTCTGGTGCCGAATCCGAGCTACCCGATCCACGCCTTCGGCTTCCTCATGGCCGGCGGCGTCATCCGGTCGGTCCCGGCCGAGCCGACGCCCGAGTTCTTCGTGGCGGCCGAGCGGGCGGTGGCGCACTCGATCCCGAAGCCCGTCGCCCTCGTCGTCTGCTATCCGTCGAACCCGACCGCCTACGTGGCGTCCCTGGATTTCTACCGGGACCTCGTGGCCTTCGCGAAGAAGCACGAGCTGATCCTGCTGTCGGATCTGGCCTATTCGGAGGTCTATTTCGACGAGTCGAACCCGCCACCCTCCATCCTGCAGGTGCCCGGCGCCATCGACGTGGCGGTGGAGTTCACCTCCATGTCCAAGACCTTCTCCATGGCCGGCTGGCGCATCGGTTTCGCGGTCGGCAACGAGCGCCTTCTGGCGGCACTGGCCCGGGTGAAGTCCTATCTCGATTACGGCGCCTTCACGCCGGTCCAGGTGGCGGCGACCGCCGCCCTCAACGGGCCGGACGACTGCATCCGCGAGATGCGCGCCACCTACAAGCGCCGCCGGGACGTGATGGTCGAGTCCTTCGCCAAGGCCGGCTGGGAGGTTCCCGAGCCGACCGCCTCCATGTTCGCCTGGGTGCAGATCCCGGAAAAGTTCCGGTCGATGGGCAGCCTCGAATTCTCCAAGCTCCTGGTGGAGAAAGCCGATGTGGCGGTGGCGCCGGGAATCGGCTTCGGCGAGCACGGCGACGATCATGTGCGCATCGCCCTTGTGGAAAACGAGCAGCGCATCCGCCAGGCCGCCCGCAACATCCGCAAGTTCTTCGATAATGCTGACCAGACGCTCCACAACGTGGTGCCGATGGTGCGCCGGGGCTGATCTCCGCGGGGGCGGAATCCACGAGGATTCCGCGTCCGCATGGACAGGACACCTTGGCGGTCGTAAAAGCAGCCCGACATTTTGAGGAGCTGTTGTTCGTGACACGTCCCCTTCGGGTCGGCATTGCCGGCCTCGGCACCGTCGGCGCATCGGTCATTCGCATTCTCGACCGCCAGAACGAGGCTGTCGCCCAGCGTGGCGGGCGTCCGGTCGAAGTCGTCGCCATCTCGGCTCGCGACCGGGCCAAGGATCGCGGCTTCGACCTCTCCCGATTCACGTGGTTCGACAGCCCGGTCGAGCTGGCGCGTTCAGCGAACGTGGATTGCGTGGTCGAGCTTGTCGGCGGTGCGGACGGTACGGCCCTCGAGACGGTGCGGACGGCTCTATCCCTCAGTAAGCACGTGGTCACGGCCAACAAGGCGCTGCTCGCCAAGCACGGTCTCGAGCTGGCGAAGCTGGCGGAAGGGAAGGGCGTGTCCCTGGCCTTCGAGGCATCCGTTGCGGGCGGCATCCCGATCATCAAGACCCTGCGCGAGGCGCTGCCCGCCAACCGGATCTCGCGCCTCTACGGCATCCTCAACGGCACCTGCAACTACATCCTTTCCCGCATGGAGCTCGAGGGGCTGACCTTCGCCGAATGCCTGAAGGACGCGCAGCGCCTCGGCTATGCCGAAGCCGATCCGACCTTCGACGTCGAGGGCTTCGATACGGCGCACAAGCTCGCGATCCTCACCAGCCTCGCCTTCGGCACCGAGATCGACGCAGATGCGATCTATGTGGAGGGCATCTCCTCCATCACGCCGCTCGACCTTGCCATGGCCAAGGAACTGGGCTTCCGCATCAAGCTTTTGGGCGTCGCCGAGCGCACCAAGACCGGCATCGAGCAGCGCGTGCACCCGACCATGGTGCCGAGGACCTCTTCTATCGCCCAGGTCATGGGCGTGACCAATGCCGTCACCATCGACGCCGACGCGGTGCGGGAACTGACGCTCATCGGACCCGGCGCAGGAGGCGATGCGACCGCCTCGGCGGTCGTGGCCGATATCGCCGACGTGGCCACCGGCAACGTGCAGCCGCTTTTCGGCGCCCCGACTGACCAATTGGAGAAGGCTGCCCGCGCCCCGATGCAGCGTCACGAGGGCGGCTATTACGTCCGCCTGACGGTCCATGACCGTCCGGGCGTCGCCGCGGGTGTGGCGACGAGCATGGCCGAGGCCGACATCTCCCTGGAGAGCATCCTGCAGAAGCGCTCGGAAGTGGCCGCGACGCAGGATCCGCATGGACGGTCGGGCGCGCCGGTTTCGCTCGTGCTGATCACCTATGCGGCAACTGAGGCTTCGATCCGCTCGGCCTTGGAAAAGATCTCAAGGGATGGTCTTATCGCCGAGCCGCCCCAAGTCATTCGCATCGAACGCGAATAACGCAACACCGGTCCATTCCGGACCCCGACGATCACAAATGGGAGACGACAAGTCCATGTCGCAAGGCATTACCGTCCAACCGGGCCAAATCATCGAGCGCATCCTGACCCTGGAGCTCGTCCGCGTCACCGAGCGCGCGGCGGTGGCCTCCGCCAGGCTGCGCGGCCGCGGCAACGAAAAGGCCGCCGACCAGGCCGCCGTGGACGCCATGCGTCGTGAGCTGAACAAGCTCCCGATCGACGGCACGGTGGTGATCGGCGAGGGCGAGCGCGACGAAGCTCCCATGCTCTTCATCGGCGAGAAGGTCGGCAACAAGCAGGGGCCGAAGGTCGATATCGCGGTCGACCCGCTGGAAGGCACGACGCTCTGCGCCAAGGACATGCCGGGCTCCATCGCCGTGATGGCCATGGCCGAGTCCGGGACCCTGCTGGCGGCCCCTGATGTCTACATGCATAAGATCGCCGTCGGCCCCGGCTATCCCGCCGGCGTCGTCGATCTCGATGCCTCCCCGGAGGAGAACCTGCACAGCCTGGCCAAGGCCAAGGGCGT
This sequence comes from Microvirga mediterraneensis, assembly GCF_013520865.1. Taxonomy (NCBI): domain Bacteria; kingdom Pseudomonadati; phylum Pseudomonadota; class Alphaproteobacteria; order Hyphomicrobiales; family Methylobacteriaceae; genus Microvirga; species Microvirga mediterraneensis. The sequence goes on along the minus strand of NZ_JACDXJ010000001.1, from coordinate 3,202,828 downwards.
GAAGGTGAACGAACTCACGGCACTCGTGCTCGACCGTCCCCGCCACGCGGACCTCATCGCAGCCATCCGCAAGACCGGCGCGGGTGTCCGCCTGATCTCGGACGGCGACGTGGCGGGCGTTATCTTCACCACCAAGCCGGCTGAAACCGGGATCGACATCTATCTCGGCATCGGCGCCGCCCCTGAGGGCGTGCTGGCGGCCGGCGCCCTGCGCTGCATCGGCGGCCAGATGCAGGCCCGCCTGATCCTCGACACCGAGGAGAAGCGCTCCCGCGCGCTCCAGATGGGCGTGACGGATCCGAACCGGAAATACGACATGACGGACCTCGCCCGCGGGGACGTGATCGTGGCGGCGACCGGCGTGACCGACAGTGCGCTGACCCGGGGGGTCCATTTCGGCAAGGACGTGATCACCACCGAGACGGTGGTCTACCGTTCCGCCACGGGCACCGTGCGCCGCATCTACGGCGAGCACCGGGAACTGTCGAAGTTCCACCTGGACTAGTGAATCCCGGATTGGGAGAGCGATCCCTATCGCGTCGTGGCCGGGCTCGTCCCGGCCATCTTCGTTTTGGATCGGCGCGAAAAGCAATGGACGCCCGGCGCAAGGCTAGGCATGACGATAGGGCAAGCCAGGAAATCACATGATTGAAATCCGCCCCATCACTGAAAGCGACAGGGACTCCTGGGAGCCCCTCTGGCAGGCCTACCTGACATTCTACAAGTCATCCGTGCCATCTGAGGTCACGGATGCGACATGGCGCCGGTTCCTCGATCCGGGGGAGCCAATGAACGCCCTCGTGGCCATTCTCGATGGAAGGATCGTCGGCATCGTCCATTATCTCTACCACCGCTCCACCTGGACGACGACGGATTACTGCTATCTGCAGGATCTGTTCACGGCCGAGGAGGCGAGGGGCCGAGGGGTGGCGCGAGCCCTGATCGAGACCGTCTACGAGAAGGCGGAAGCCCATGGGGCGAGCCGCGTCTACTGGCTGACCCACGAGAGCAACACGACGGCTCAGGCACTCTACGACAAGGTCGCCGCACGCAGCGGCTTCATCCAGTATCGCCATTTGCTGGGCTGACGCCCCTGGCCGATGCGCGAAGGGCGGCCATGACACATGCGGAACGGCTGGGGTACTTTGCCAGGATGCTTTGACCACAATTCGCGGATAAGACTCCCGTTGTGACCGAATCATCTCCTCTCCAGCTGCCGAAACCCTTCCTCGGCGTCACCAATTCCGCCCTCGGGCGCACCTGGGTCGAGCGCTGCGATGCCGCCCAGGGGACGATTGCGCTCGCCATCGCTCAGACCCATGGCCTGCCGGACGTGCTCTCCCGGGTTCTGGCCGGGCGGGGGGTAGGCATCCATGACACGGAAGGCTTCCTGAACCCGCGCCTGCGGGACCTCATGCCGGATCCGCACGTGCTGACCGATATGGAGGCTGCGGCTTCCCGTCTGGCCGATGCCGTCCTGCGCAACGAGAAGGTGGCGATCTTCGGCGATTACGACGTGGATGGCGCCTGCAGCGCGGCGCTCCTTGCCGAATACCTGAGGTCCTGCGGGCTCGACTATGCGATCCACATCCCCGACCGGATCACGGAGGGCTATGGCCCGAATGTCGATGCCATCCGGGCGCTGAAGCAGCAGGGCGCCGACATTCTCGTGACCGTCGATTGCGGCACGGCCAGCATCGAACCTTTGGCCGAGGCGAAGCGTCTCGGTCTCGATCCCATCGTGCTCGACCATCACCAGGCGCCGGAGCAACTACCCGAGGCGCTCGCCGTCGTGAACCCGAACCGGCAGGACGATCTCTCGGGCCTCGGCCATCTCTGCGCGGCCGGCGTCGTGTTCCTGTCCCTGGTCGCCCTGAACCGGACTCTCCGCGCCCGCGGCTTCTTCCAAGGCCGGCCGGAGCCTGACCTGATGGGGAGCCTCGATCTTGTCGCTCTCGCAACCGTGGCCGACGTGGTGCCGCTCACCGGCCTCAACCGGGCCTTCGTGCGCCAGGGTCTCGCCATCATGAAGAGCCGCCGCCGTGTGGGGCTGGCGGCGCTTCTCGACACGGCGGGCCTCGCCGGGGCGCCGGAAAGCTGGCATCTCGGCTATCTCGTCGGGCCGCGCATCAACGCGGGCGGGCGGATCGGCGATGCGGCCCTGGGGTCACGGCTCCTGCTGACCGAGGATCCCGTGCAGGCCGGGCGGCTCGCCGCCGAGCTCGACAGGCTCAACCGGGAACGTCAGGCCATCGAGGTCGTGGCCGTCGCCGAAGCCGAGGCACAGGCGATGATGGCGCTGGAGCGCATCCCCGACATGCCCGTTCTCGTGACGGCCTCCGCCGAATGGCACCCGGGCGTGGTCGGCCTGATCTCCGCCCGCACCAAGGAGCGATTCCGCCGCCCCGCCTTCGCCTTCACGTTGAACCCGGACGGCACGGCGACCGGTTCGGGTCGTTCCGTACCCGGCGTGGATCTTGGCTATGCGGTTCGGGCGGCCGTCGACGCGGGGATCGCCATCAAGGGCGGGGGCCATACCATGGCGGCCGGCGTGACGATCCGGGCTGTGGATCTGGAGCGGTTTCTCGCTTTCGTCACCGAGAAGCTTACCGATCCGGTGAGCGTCACGCGCCTGAACGACAGCTTCGCCATCGACTCAACCCTGACGGCCGCCGGCGCTCAGCCTGCTGTCGTCACGGCGCTGGAGCGCGCAGGGCCCTTCGGCCAGGGACAACCCGAGCCGGTCTTCGTCTTCCCACAGCATCGGCTTGTCGAGGCCCGCGAGGTGGGCAGCGGCGGCCATATGCGCGTCAAGCTCAGGGGCGGCGATGGCAGCGTCATCGGTGGAATCGCCTTCCGGGCGGCCGGCCAACCCCTCGGAGTTGCCCTGTCGCAGGCCATCGGCAACATGGTCCATGTGGCCGGAACGCTCTCCATCGACCGGTGGGGCGGGAACGAGAAGGTCGAGGTGCGGATCATGGATGCTGCGAGGCCTGAATAATTCCAATCAGGTGCTTGCGATGCGTCACGAACCCATCTATAGGTTCGCCCACTTCGGAGGCACTGCCCCGAATGACCGCGCGCCCTTCGTCTATCGGTTAGGACATCTGCCTTTCACGCAGGAAAGAGGGGTTCGACTCCCCTAGGGCGCGCCACACCTCCCCTAAGTCTTTGCAAGCCAAAAAGATCGTTCTTTTCCGAGGGTTAGGTCTGCCGTCGTGGTTCGAAGGTATGGCGATTGCCTCTATGCGAATGCAACGTTCCGGCCGAGCTTATCAAGCACAAATCCGGTGAGGCTTCAGGTGGGTGCTTACGGCCTCCCTTCGAACCTCCGACACAGAGGCCAAACGGAAGGCAACCCGAGTCGGGGGCGATTCAAGCTGGCCGACACTTTCGTGGCTTGAAATGCTCAAGCGGTGCCCGCGAGTGCGGGAGGGATGGATCTTCTCCCCTTGATGCGACGCGCCTCCCGCCATTTAATCGACGTCTGCGTTGACGGAAACTGGGCCAGAAGCCGAGTTTTATCTGAAACGGGCCCATTCCTGCGCACGCCAAGCAACTTTTCTGAGGCGCGCCGGAATCATCTGAACGAACGGAGCGCGGCGTACCCACTCGGTAAGATCTCTCTGGCTCTGGCGCAGGGCGACGAGTGAGCGGCTGATTGCGGCGGAGCCTTCGATGAGCGGGACGGTGCGGTTTGACAGTTGCCGCTTGTAATCCGTGTCACCTTTTCCGAAATCGATCGCCTTGATGTTCATCTCCGGTGCACGGGAGATCATCTTGAGAAGCAGGAGCATTCCTGGGGAGTAGCGACCAAACTCGATATCATACGCGGGAAACCAATAGTGCCAGGTTGTCTTGGACCTCATGCCGAAGTGAATGGCGACGGGCCGGCGACCGGCTCGCAGCACGGATGTGACGCCGGCAAAGGACGGTTCTTGCTTGGCGGCTATGGTTTCCGCAAGCGCTTGGGCCCAGGGCATCGAGAAGAGATCAATCACGCCGCTCCGGCGATATTGGGACGACTTCAAGCTCAGGCATAGCCGAACGATCTCTGGATCATTGCACTCCATCTCGAATTCGATCTCTCCAAAGTCGCGTTCGAGCTTTCGCAATTTGCTGGAGTAGCGGGAGCGTGTCTCTTTGGAGACGACCTGTTGGTCGCTTGATATGTCGAGGATGTAGGATTTAGCCTCGATGGTCTGCCAGGGAGAGAAATCTTCCTGTGAGGCTGGCACGTGGTCGAAATCCCAGTTGAGCAGCTTGCATGCCCGCATCAGCGTGACGAGATCGTATCTTTTGCCGGGAGGGGCTATGAGGCCATGGTAATCCGAGACCGCTCCGCCGATGGGCCTGCCGAATCCGAGAGAGCTTCTTTGAAATGGAAAGAACGCTTCTCCACCGTTGATGACCGCTACTTGGGCGTCGTTCCGCACAGCCGCCACCGCCTGCGTGAAACCAGGGCAGAAAAAGGGGCTGCCGAGATCCGGATGCTTCTGCTGGATCTCTGCCCAGCGAGTGAGCAGCTCTTCCGGCAACTGATTGGCAGAAAAGACTGTAACCTTCATCTGGCGCCTAGCTTGGGATTTATATCTTTGGAGCGTACACCAAACACGGCAATAAAGATTGCCTCTTTAGGACTAGAACTCCTCTATCATGATGATGAATACGGCTCCGATCTCTTCTTAGGAGCGTAATTCTCTTCGCTTTGGCCGTGATGGTGGGGTTCTCATGCCTAAGAGATACGCCGGAAGGATGTCTTCTTTTGGATGAGGTCTCGGTCGTTTATTAAGACTGATGTCCGATGGTGCTAGTTTTTGTTCTCTCGCATCTTTGTTCGCAAAACTCATTTCCACATTTGCAGTCGACGCTTCAGGCGTGCCGGCATGGGATGGGAGATCGGACGACACGATGACGCCGCTTCTCGAGAGGACAGCCTCATGAATAAGGCTCGAAAGCGGAGTTCCACTTTCGAGCCTGATGCGTAGTCCAATATTTGGATCGGTCCCGGAAGTAGGTTTTAGGTTTCCATCCGGGGTCGATGCTCTAAATCATCAGATGATGAAGAAGTTTTGGTGGGTTAACGCAAGACCTGTAGCGAGCTTTGCGATTTGTGACGGCGCCCCGGCGCCATTGGCATCGGCATCATAGGACAGCACGCCCGTCTTGTTATTATAGATGATGTAGTCGTTGCTGTCCTTCGCAGCAGATCCAACCGTGAAGTAGCTCTGCTTCAGAACGGTGTTGTCGGCGCCGAGCTTCTTGAACACGGCATTCTCAAGGTTGATCGTGTCGTTCTTTACGTTGAAGTCGGTGATCGTATCCCGGTTCGTTCTGGTCGGACGCAGAGTGAAAGCAAACGAGTCGTGACCGGAGCCGCCCGTCAGGATATCATTTCCGTTGTCGCCGACGATCAGATCGTCGCCGTCGAAGCCTTTGATGGTGTCGTTGCCGGATGTCCCCCAAAGCGTATCATTGCCGCCGGTGCCATTGATCACATGGGTGGTCGGTTCCGGAGTCGGCGTCGGGGTCGGAGTGGGCGTGGGAGTCGGAGTGGGCGTCGGCGTCGGGGTCGGAGTCGGGGTGGGCGTGGAGCCCGTGCCGTTAACGACATCGATGGCGCCGTATTTGATGGCCATGCTTTCGGGGGCATCCTCACGGTAGACGCCGTTCTTCCAGTACGGGCCGACCTGGTCGTTATAGCCCAGGGAGCCGTTGTAATCGACGATCTGCACGCCGTCGCGCCACACGTCGAGCTGGCCGTTGCCGCCCGGATCGAAGCGCAGGGTGATCTGCATGTCGTACCACTTGCCGCGCTGGATGTCGGCGCTGTCCTGGTACAGGTTCATAAAGGTCGTGTTGCCGGCGGTGGTCACCGCCTCCTTCGAATAGCGCCCGACGACGCGCATCTTCTCGCCGACCAGCTCGACCGCGAAGGGCGGCGGGCCGGAATAGTCGCCCGCGTCCTCCGACGCGTGGGTCTGGCCCATCACCAGCCAGTCGGCGGTGTTCGTCGCCCCCGGCTCGATCATGAACTTGTAGCTGATCGTGTAGGTCTGGCCGAATTCGAAGTGCTTGCCGCTCGACACCTCCGAGCGCTGCGTGCCCGAGGCCGCGAACACCGCCGGGTCGCCGCCCCGCACCTCGAACCGCATCGTGTCCGCCGACGCGTCATACGCATAGCTGTAAGGCTGACCGGCGTTCTGAACATTAAAAGTATTCGGCTCTAAATATGTAGCCATTATAAGCCCCTAAATTTATCTTATGTGTTTAAAAAGGTTAGTTCTCTGCACTAAACATGCAGTACGCGTGAAGTAATCAACTTAAGGGAAAACTTGTACTCATGAATGCAGACTTGGAGGGACAAATGATCAAAAATCATCTGTGGGGACTGGAAATACACGCTGTCGTAAGGTTGTGTCTTGTGAATATAGGACAGTTGTTTGCTAATTTGCGACAACTTAGCCGTTGGACGGGCATTTTCTGGGATTGTGTCAAGAATAAGAAGGCAATACGCCCTGAAGAGGGCTTTTAACTTTAAATAAAGCCAATTTATGCAAGTTAAATGCGATTAAATGGAATATACAAATAGCTTAAGCAAATCGAATTGCTAACAGGAATAACTAAATTAGTGCATAGATAAAATAATTCTGTTATTTATAAGAAAAATGAAATGTAATTAAGAAAAATTCAATAATTATTGTTTCGATATGTGATGCGCTTGACATTCCTCTGCGTCATTTGAGGTGGATGTGTGCTCCAGGCCACAGTTCATCAAGGTGCGTTTAGTGCATAATTGATAAATCTCATTCAGTGAGGCTGCAACGGCGGCTTGTGTAAACAGGTGTTCGACGCGGCGAACGGCATCTCGGGACAATTCCCGCCATTCGTGACTTTCCCAACAAGCCAGTATCCTCTCGGCTGCGGCCGCAGCCGTCGTGCCTGCTTCGATGACGATTCCGGATCGTGCGATTACGTCCGCATTGAAGCCGTGCCGCGTGCAAACTGGAACACAGCCCCGTGCCATCGCCTCCGTAAGGGCGTTCGAATGTCCTTCCCCTGGGAATCTTGTGAGGAAAAGGAAGAAATCCGCTGCATCAAGCAAAGGAACGATTTCGTCAAAGGGCAGGGATCCGGTGAAGACCACTCCCCGATGCGCATCGCTCATCTTCTCCTGAATTACGCGCGTGACCGTGCCTGTATCTGCTCCGACAAGATAGAAGAGGGCGTCAGGTGCATGACGTCTTACTTCGTGGAAGATCTCCAGCGCCTGGAAGACGCCTTTGCTTTCCGATAGCTGGCCAACATAGATCATGACAGGGCCTCCGGCCGGACGCGGCGTGTCTTTGGTCCGAGGCAAGCCGGTGGGAACGAAGTTGGGCAGAAGTTTACGGGGTATGCCGGGCGCGATGTCCGCAATGAACCGGGCGTACCTTTCCCCCTCGTATGTCACGGCATCCGCTTGCCGCAGCATTGTGCGAAACATGGTTCGATAGGCGGAAGATCTTTCGTTATAGAGCTCGATCTGGTTGCCGGCACGCAGATCGACGACGACCTTCAACCCGCGCATTTTGGCAGTCAGGACAAGTCCGAGCTCGAACGGTAGAAATTGCTTGCACAGAGGTGTGATGTGCAAGACCGCCCGGCGCCTATACCGCATCAGGCTTTGAACGATGTGTGAGAAGCCCGATAGATAGGCGAGGGATTTCTTGAAGAGGGATCCTTGGGGAACAGGATAGGGAAGGGGCTCGACGTCGTAGGAGAGGCTCGAAAAGAGCCTTGCCAGCCGAAGGTTCGCGCTTTGATACCCGCCCAAGGCGGGTTTGCCTTGTTCTGCGATCGGACCGCAGAGGAGAACTTTCATCAGTGTCTGCTTCTCAAAAATTTGGGTCGTGAAGTATCAGGCTTCGGAAGCGCGCCCGCTTCTCGCAGGTGCGCCCTTCGGTTTTCCACTGCGCTAGTGTGAAGACAGCGAGACTTCCCTTATGGGCTCATTGCTGTTCGCGCGGGAAAGGCCTTCATGGGCCATCGATGGCTTGAACGTGCGCAGGAATAGCTCCATGTTGGCAAGTGACCAGAGTATCTGTTGGTGATTATGGCGTTCTGAAAGGTGCTCGCTCAGCATCAGATCGATGGTCGCAGTATCGCAAAGTCTCCGGATCTCGGAATCATTGGATGCCAGGAGGTCCTGGATATATGTGCGGCCACGGCCACGGAACCATACGTCGAGCGGTACGATGAACCCGGCTTTTTTCCGCGCCAGAATGTTAGCCGGGAGCAAGTCCTGCATGAGCGAGCGCAGCACCTTCTTGTTGCTGACGGCGCGTTCCGGGAAGGTCGCGGCCAGATCGGTGAGGGCAACATCCATGAACGGCATGCGGCCTTCGACGCCGAACGCCATGAGCATCCGGTCGCCTCTTTCGAGAAGATTGTCCGGCAGCCAGGAGGTCTGATCGAAGAAGCGCGCGCGCCTTGCATTGCCCAAGCCCGGATCGGACGAGAACGGGAAGACGTCGTCCTGGCTATTCGGAAATGGCTTCCGAGAGAGCTGCTCGAACCGCTCCCGCGAGAGACCTCCGAACCATACGCGCAGACGCCGATTGAAATCCCTTTCGTCCAATGCGCGGCCGAGAACTTTGAGGCGCTGCATGGAATATGGCAGATGCGAGAGGGCTGGGGCGAGCAGGTACCGATGAACGCTCTGCGGTACGAGGCGGTGATAGACGGAAATCCACGGGTCGGCTTGATACTTCGGGTAGCCGCCCAGAAGTTCGTCCGCGCCCTCGCCGGACAGAACCATTTTCACGTCCCGACGCGCGGCACGGGCAAGCAGGAAGAGGGGAATGTCGGAGCTCTGGGAGATGGGAGCGCCGCGTTTGGCAAGTGCATCGGGCCACGCATCGAAGAACTCGTCCGTCGAGACGACGACCTCCTGATGTTGGGTCTCGAAGCAGTCTGCCACCTCGCGCGCATATCCCAGCTCGGAATATCCATCCTCCTCGAATCCGACGCTGTAGGTCCGGATCGGAGATGACACGTGCCTTGTCATGAGCGCCACGATCGCCGAGGAGTCCAATCCGCCCGACAGGAAGGCGCCATAAGGGGCGTCGCTTCGCAAGCGGATCGCAACGGCCTCACTCAGACCCTCGCGAAGCGCGTCGACGGAATCTTCATACGATAGATTCTGCCGTGCCGAAGTCGAGAACGGGGGGGAATAGTACCGATGTTCCTTCAGAACGCCCGCGCGCCAAGTCGCGCAGCAGCCCGGCGACAGCTTCCGGATTGCGCTAAACAGCGTGTCCGGCCCCTGAACATAGCGGTCGACGAGATAGTTCGTAAACGCGGACTGATTCAGTTCCTTGTTGATCCCAGGAACGTTCAGGAGAGACGGCAGCTCGGATGCGAAGAAGAACCCATCCGCCTGCTCCAGGAGATAGAAGGGCTTTTTCCCGAAATGATCGCGGGCGAGAAAGAGCGACTGATCGCGCCGGTCATAAATGACGAAGGCGAACATTCCCCTGAAATGGAGAACGCATTCTTCTCCCCATGCCTTGTACGCTTCAAGCAGGACCTCCGTGTCCGAATCCGTTCGGAACGTGTGGCCTTTGGCTTCCAGTTCCTGTCTGAGTTCGAGGTAGTTGTAAATCTCGCCGTTATACGTGATCACCGCGACATCGGCACCGTCGGCCATAGGCTGTGGCCCGCCCTCGATATCGATGATCGCGAGACGCCTATGACCCAGGGCGATCTGATACCTGGAATCGCTGGTCCATTCCATGAAGGTTCCTGATCCATCGGGACCCCGGTGCTCCATGGATTCGAGCAGGACGTCGAGAAACGATTCAGGCAAGGCATGCCGATTTGCGAGAACCCACCCAGCTATTCCGCACATTTTGACCTCATCAGATTGTATTGCCTGGGGACATGATCGCATCGGATCGGAACTGAACAGCGCGTTTCCCAACTCTCGCGCCTCGTCTCGAGGTGACGCCCATCAGCGAAGAGGAAAGGAGGACGTAAGCGACCGACAAGGCCAAGTTGAAGAATGTATTCTGTGCAAAGAACTGCGCTTCGGTGATGTTGCTGAGAATCGAGCTCACGAGAACTGCCGCCGATAACGGGAGCAACATGGCAACTTGCGCTTCCGGCAGTCGCAGGGACATGGCCATCTTTCTGGCGAACGATCCCAGAAGCGCGATCAGGGCAAAGACTCCCACGTAGCCGAAGCTGATGAAGGTTTCGAGATAGCCGTTATGCGAGTGCCAGAGGGTGACGCCCATATATTCCCGCAGCCGGGGCATGATGGCGTTCTCGAAGCCACTGGAATACCCATAGCCGAGCCATGGCCTCTCCGATGCCCATGTCAGAAGAACCGTCCAAAGCGGAATCCGACCGGTCAGATCAGTGTTCTTGCCGAGCGCCTCGATGATCATCAATGCGATCGGGATCGCGATTGCCAGGAGCAGGACGACAGCCAGAACTCCTAATCCGCCGAACAGATATCGGGCATTGACATCGAGCCTGGCGATGAATGTCGAATAGGCGGCAACCAGTATCATCAGACATGTCATGACGATTCCGGTCCCCGACTGGGATCCGATCAGGCACAGGGCCGCGGCTGCCATGGCGGCGAACCTGAAGGTGGTCGATTGAATGACCGATCGGCCGGCAAAGAGAAGCAGGACGAGCGCGATGCTGCTCTCATAGCCGAGCCTGTTCTTATGAGTAAAGACGCCGCGCCACAGGCCGGCATGCTCGGGTTCGACCCAGTCCGCCGCAGTATGCACTCCATAGTTTGGCAGGGCAAAGACCCAGATCAGACTGCAAAAGACATTGATGCTCAAAGCCAGGATGTACATGCGGACCATTCTTGCGGGGGAGAATAAAGCCGCGATTTCCATGACGATGAGGATATTGAAGAAAAGAGCGAGTGCTCGCCTGAACGTCGTTGACGGATCCGGAGCCCACAGGCAGGAGAGCAGGGCCAATGCCGGAAAAGCGAGCAGGGGCAAGGATGCGCGAGCAACGGCGTTTATGCTCCTCCAGTGCATCAGGTAGATGGATAGTGCGACGCAGTAGATGAAGACCTGGTTGATGCGGCCGAGCCATGAGGCAGGCTCAAGAGATGCGACGACGGTTGGGTCTGTTCCTGTCAGATGAAATAGAAAGGCGCCTGTCGAGATCACAAGAGCATAGATCAAAAAGAGTTCGTAGAATCTCTGGCGAAGGCTACCCTTCACAAAGGTAGGATTGTTGAGGCCCATAGCAGCGAGGTCCCGAGTAGGGTGGGTTTGTTAGCAGGGTGAACGCTGCCTGTGATCATAGTAACCCAGTTTGAAAACCTCCCGATGACGAATAGGGATTACTCCGAACGTCACCGCGAACGTAGCCGTAATCTGGTTAGTCTCGGCTGGCTGCTCCTTTTACAATGAGTCTCGTGGACCTCTATGTTCTATGTCCGGACTATTGCGTCAAAATCACCGAGCAGATGATGGAAAAGCGATATTTATCGAGGCCTATCCATGCCATCGGCTACGACCGCGCGCCATGAACAGAACGTTTCGACGGTGCCGGCAAGCTCAGGGATGATCCCCAGGCTCGTCATGGAGCGCCTGACTCAAGCCGGCCTTGAGGTCGATCCTCTGCTCGGCAGTCTCGGAATCCCAAAGGCGCTCGTGACGGACAGGAGCCTGACGCTCGGCGCGAAGGATCAGATTCAGCTTCTCAACGTGGCGGCGTCGGCGCTCAATGACGACCTGTTCGGCTTCCGCTTGGCGCGCGACGCGGATGCAAGACAGAAAGGGCCGTTCTATTATCTTCTCTCGACATCGGAAAAACTCAACGTGGCCTTGGATCATGCCCTGCGCTACGTCGGCGTCCTTCATGAAAGTATTCGCCTGAACCGGGGGAAATCTCCTTTCTCTATCGAATTCGAGTACGAAGGCGTTGAGAGATACCTGGACCGGCATCAGATGGAGTTTTGGATTACGTACACCCTGCGGATGGGGCGGATCATGACAGGGCGCGAGTTGATACCCGTGCAAGTCAGCTTCCTTCATCAGCGAGGCCAAGAAGCTTTGGAGATAGAGCGCTATTTTGGGTGCAAGATCGACTTTGGAATGCCGAGGGACTCTATTTCATTCGATACACAAGACGCCGATTTGCCGGTCGTCACGGCGGATCCGTTCCTGAACGAGTTCCTGGTCGAGTATTTCGAGAAAGCTGTCGAGCAGCGAATGAGCAGGAGCATTCCATTGCGCATTCGTGTCGAGAACACCATCATGCCTCGTCTCCCGAACGGAACCGCAACCGTCGGTAATGTTGCGAGCGATCTCGGCATGAGCGCTCGCACGCTCTCAAGGCGATTGGCCGATGAAAATTTGGCATTCAGCTCGATCCTCGATGGGCTACGCTCCAATCTGGCGAACCAGTATCTTCGTAACAGCGAAATGCTCATATCCGAGATCGCGTGGCGGCTCGGATACACCGAAGTCAGTTCCTTTGTTCATGCATTCCAGAGGTGGACAGGGAAATCTCCGACGCAAGCGCGTCGACAGATCGGCGTTCCTGCGGATCATGCGACCGATTGAGGAAGCATGTTCCTTTGCTGTCTCTGAGCGCAGAGACGACCTCGGGAAGGCCGATGAAACATCATCCGGAGGCGTAAATCGGGTGCGCCGAAAGCCGGGGGGGGGCCAAGCGGCCTGTTGAATAGCGATGGACATGGAAGGAGAGTGCAGGCTGTGCCCGGCCTCGCCACAGAAGATACTCAGACAATCTTAGAATACTGTTTTGATTGTCGAAATGGCCTCAGCTGTACCTTGCTCCAGTCCGATCCGCGCCTATAAACGGAGACGCTCACTCCGCCGCGATCCGACCGAGCACGCTCCTGTCTCTTGGTCGGCTCGGGCCCTCGCAAAAATCAAAGGCCCTCGATGGCACTGGTCAAGACATCCGAGCTTTCAGGCAAAGGTACCCTTCGTCGGGCGAATGGCGACGCGGATCCGGCGTTGCCGGCGCCGCCGAAGGCTGGAAACTCCCACCGTCGAACCTTGGAGCGCGTCCGGGCTCGGCACCAGAAGGCAGCCGAGCGTATTGGCGCGGCCACCGAGGAACTGGCCAGCGGGGTGTCCGAAGCGTCGTCCGCCGCGGAAGAGTTACGCCGCGCCATGGAGCAGATCGCCAGCGGAGCCGAGGAGGCAGCGGGCGCCTCGCAGCAATCTTTGAACGCCATCGTGAGCCTCGGCAACTCGTTCTCGGAGGCTCGTCAGCATGCGGAGGCCGCTCGTGCCAAGATCACCAGCCTTCAAACTCTCCTGATCGAGACGGGGACACAGATCGATGCTTCGGTCGCCGCCGTCGCGACGAATGCCGTGCGTCAGAACGCCATGGTCGATGTGGTTGCCCTCCTTGAGAAACAGGCTGCCGCGATCGGCGACATTACCCACACGGTCGGCGACATTTCCGATCAGACGAACCTTTTGGCCCTGAACGCCGCCATCGAGGCTGCCCGGGCCGGGGATAACGGACGGGGCTTCGCCGTCGTGGCTGACGAGGTGCGGGCCCTCGCAAGCACCTCGGAAAAGAGCGCTCAGGATATCCAGGGCCTGGCGGAAGGGATCGCCACCGAGATCCGCACCATTGCCGAAAGGATCAGGGTCACGGCGGAGACCGGGGCGGGCGAGGCCCAGGCTGGCCGCACCATCGTCGCCGCTCTCGATAAGATCCGCTCCGATATGACCCAGCTCGCTGAGGGGAGCCAGTCGATTCTTGTCGCATCCATCGAAGCCGAAGCGGCTGTCCGCGAGGCGCAACGTGGAGCGGAGCAGGTCGCGAGTGCCGCCGAGGAGCAGGCTGCGGCAGCGGCCGAGGCTCAGAGAGCCGTGCAGCAACAAAGCGTCTCTCTCGATCAGAGCCAGCAGACCGCTCATGAACTCGCGGCTTTGGCGGATGAGCTTCAGACGAACACCGCAGCATCGTCCAATGCGGAACAGGTCGGATCGGCAGCAGAGGAGCTCTCGGCTGCCATTCAGGAACTCTCAGGTGCCGCCGGCGAGATCATGACCGCTGTCGATCAGATCAGTCGGGGGGCGCAGATGCAAGCCGCCGCGACCCAGCAGGCCAATGCCGCGATGGAGCAGATCGAGCGCGCCGCCGGCACGTCGCGGGATATCGCCGGCATGTCGGTCCAGCGCATCGACGAGCTTGCCGCTCTCCTCCGGCAGAACCGTTCTGCGACAATGCAGATGACCGCAGGTGTGGAGCACGGCCTGAAGGAAACCCGAGAGGTCATCGGCCTCATGGATGGTCTGGACGAGTCCAGCCGACGCATCGAGAAAATCGTCGACGGCATCGCGCTCGTCGCGGTCCAGACGAACATGCTGGCCGTCAGCGGCTCCATCGAAGCCGCACGGACGGGCGATGCAGGGCGCGGCTTTGCGATCGTCTCCGGCGACATCCGCGCGCTGGCGCGGGACGCCTCCGAGAATGCCGACCGCATCAAAGAGGTTATCCGGCAGATCCGCAGCCAGGTTACCCTCGTCAGGCGAGACCTGGAGCAGAGTGCCGCGGTTGCGGAGGCGGAGGTTTCGAAGAATGGCCTCACGACCGAGAGGCTTGGCACGGTGGAGACCGAAGTCGCCGCAATTCAGCAGGGCAGCACTGCCATTTTCTCCGGAGCGGAGGCTATCCTGACGGCCGTGCGTGAGGTCCGATCGGGCACACAGCAGGTCGCGGCGGTGGCCGAGCAGGCCGGAAGTGCTGCCGCTCAGGCTGCCACTGCGGCGCGACAGCAGGCCCGCGGTGCCGAGGATCTGGCCGCCGCCATCGAGGAAATCGCCTCTCTGGCCGATGAACTCCAGATCGCAGAGTCGTAACGTTATGGCAGAGTCGGGTCCTTCGGTGGCCTCTCAATTGTTCCTGACAGTGGAGGTGGGACGTGAGCGTTTCGCCCTGCCGGCCTCGGACATCGCCGAGGTGATCCGCCCGCCCGCCGTGACACGCGTGCCGCTCGGACCGCCCAGCCTGCTTGGGGTTGCCAACCTGCGTGGTGCCGTGATGCCGATGGTATCCCTTCACGGCCTTTTCGGAGACGAGCCGCATCTGAGCGCGAATGCCAGGGTCGTTGTTCTTAACCGCAATACGCCGATCGGCATCGTCATCGACAGGGTAGCTTCCTTGGAGGACAGCGGGTCCGATGCATCGAGCGATGCAGAGGACGAGAAGCGAGCTTCCGAGCGTTTGCTCGACCTCGACGCATTGTTGGCGCGCCATTTCGGCCATCTACAGAAGCGCGCACATCTCCCTCGGGTTTCGGAAAGCCCGGATCCCCAAGCCGGAGAGGACGTGGGAGGAAATGAAGTGCCTCTCGTCTGCTTCTCGGTTGCAGGTCAGGACTTCGCACTGCCTCTGAGCTCTGTTGAAGAGGTCGTGGCGATTCCTGCCGGGGTTGCGACGGTTCCGCAGACGGGGGGCATCATGCTCGGAGTCATGGCATTGCGAGGGGGGCTGCTTCCGCTCGCCTCCCTCCGTGGGCTCCTCGGCTTGCGGGCCGCAGATCTTGGAATCGACAAATCCAGGGTCGTGGTCGTTCGGGCCGGCGGGGTTCCTATAGGGCTCGTTGCCGACGGCATGAAAGAGATTCTCCGCATTCCCTCGGGCGAGATCGATCCCGTCCCGGTAATCCTGTCCCGTGGTTCGGCAGAGGCCAAGATTCAGGGGATCTGCCGTCTCGAAGGGGGCGGGCGGTTGGTTTCAGTTCTCTCGCCCAACAGCCTCTTTCGCGATCAGGTTTGGGCGGATCATGTTGCTCCGCACATCGAGAAGAATTCAGCCTTGAGCAGCATCGATAATTCGTCGCATGACGACGAGCAATTCGTCGTGTTCCAACTGGGGGATGAGGAGTACGGGTTGCCGATCGCATCCGTGGATGAGGTCGTGCGCGTTCCGGAAACTCTGTCGCGCCTCCCCAAAGCGCCGGCATTCATCGAAGGTGTCATGAACCTGCGAGGGCGCGTTGTCCCGGTGATAGATCAGAGACGCCGCTTCAAGCTCACGGGAAACGGGCAGCGGCGACGCGAACGGATCGTCGTTGTCACGATAGACCGGATGCTGGCCGGTTTCGTGGTCGACCATGTCACCGAGGTCCGCAGGATCTCCCAAAGCCAGCTTCGCGCGACGCCCGACCTGGCAATGGACGGAAGCCAGGTCATTGACCGCATTGCGAATATTGATGTCGAGGGGCGGATGATCCTGCTGCTCAATCCGCGCGAACTCCTGGACCGGGCAGAGAAGGATCTGCTTGCCGCGATGGATAGCGATCACCCGGATCGGTCTGCTTCGTGATCAGGCTTCTGGTCGTCGACGATTCCCCCCTGATGCGGCGCCTTCTCGGCAACGTCTTCTCTGCCGAGGGTGACTTCGAGTTGGCTTTCGCGCGCGACGGCGTCGAGGCCTTGGGACAGCTTGCCGCATTCAAGCCGGATGTGATCACGCTGGATATCCAGATGCCCGGGATGGATGGCCTGACCTGTCTCGACCGTATCATGCTGGAGCAGCCTTGTCCCGTCGTGATGGTGTCGTCTCTGACTACGGAAGGGGCAGACGCAACGCTCAAGGCCATCAACCTAGGGGCGGTTGATTTCATCGCGAAGCCGAATAGGGCCGTTTCACTAGAGATCGAGACGCTTGCGCCAATACTCGTCGAGAAAGTTCGCGCCGCATCGCGTGCGCGCCCGCCGGGGACGCTGAGGCTGGCCGACCGAGTGCGATTGCGGAGCGGACTGGATCTGAAGCCGTTGCGGGTTTCACGAAAACCGCTTCGTCCACCTCCCACGGCGAGCAAGTTCAGGAAGGTCGACGCGCGCGTTCACAATCTCGTTCTCGTCGGTGCCTCCACGGGCGGTCCTCCCGCCTTGGATGCCGTGCTTTCGCGGCTTCCCCCAGACTTCCCCTGGCCCCTCGTGGTGGCGCAGCATATGCCGGGCTCATTCACCGGGCCGCTTGCCCGCCGCTTGGACAAGCTGTGTGCGCTGAACGTCGTGGAAGTCACCCGTCCGATGCCGCTCGAATCCGGAACCGTCTACATCGGCAAGGGCGATGCGGATGTGATCGTCGGGATGCGCCCGGACGGCCCAGTCGTGCTGGCAGCGCCGTCGCTTCCGGAGCATCGCTGGCATCCGAGCGTCGACAGGCTCGTGGATAGCGCCATGCAACACTTTTCGCCGGCCGGATTGGTCGGCGTGCTGATGACCGGAATGGGAAGCGACGGTGCACAGGCCATGGCTCGGCTTCGGGAACTGGGAGGGCGCACAATCGCCGAGTCGGAAGAGAGCGCCGTGGTCTGGGGCATGCCCGGCGAACTCGTCCGGAGAGGAGGCGCGGAAATCGTCGCCCCTCTGGAGCGGATCGCCGATCGGGTCATCGATATGGTGGGGCTCCCATGAGCAGGCCCCTGCCGCCCATCAGGCCCGTCGGACATGTGAAGAGCACCGGAGAATCGCTCAGCCCGGATGAGATCCGCCGCCTTTGCGACTTGCTCTATCGCCGCACCGGAATGATTTTTGGAGAAAGCAAGCGTTACTACATAGAGCGGCGCGTTTCCGACCGAATGTCCGCAACGGGAATGCCCACATTCCCGGTGTACTTTTCGCACGTTCAGGCGAGCGAAGACGAGGTCGAGAACCTGATCAACATCTTCACGGTCAACGAGACCTATTTCTACCGTGAAGAGCACCAGCTCCAATGCCTGGGACGATCATTATTACCCAATATCGTGCAGGATAAGAAACCCGGAGACCTCGTCCGCATCTGGTCTGTGCCATGCTCGAGCGGGGAGGAGCCATATTCGATCGCCATATGGCTCCTTGAAAATTGGCCGTTGGTCGATGCCTACCATATCGAGATTGTCGGTTCCGACATCGACACGCGCGTTCTGCAGATGGCCGTGACCGGTCGCTATGGCGAGCGCGCCTTATCCCGCCTGCCGCCCGATGTGGTCGAGCGCTACTTCGAGCGGCCTCATGACGGCGAGCGCAGGATCATTCAGGACCTGCGGGAATCCATGACGTTCACGTCGGTCAATCTGGTGGACAAGGCGTCCATTGCATCCCAGGGACGGTTCGATATCGTCTTCTGCCGCAATGTCCTCATCTATTTTGATGATACCTCGCGTCTTCTGGCGGCCACCAATCTCTACGATGCCCTGAATCCGGGCGGCTACATCTGTCTCGGCCATACGGAGTCGATGAGCCGTATCTCGAACCGGTTCAGGCTTTGCCGTTTCGAGGATGCGATCGTTTATCAGCGGCTTGACGGGGGGCCATGATGGACGACCTTCTTCAGCAGTTCATCGTTGAGGCTCGCGAACAGGTTCAGCAGGCAACCGACGATCTTCTGGCCCTGGAACGCGACCCTGCCGCGGCCGCCCATCTGGACGGTGCCTTTCGAGCCATCCATACCCTCAAAGGATCTGTCGGCCTGTTCGGCTTCGCCCCGATGGGACTGATGCTGCACGCGGCCGAGGATCTGCTGAGTGGCCTCAAAACCGGGAAAGCCATGCTTGACGGCGATGTGATCGACATTCTCCTCGAATGCATCGACCAATCGCATCGCTGGGTCAGCGTCATCGAAGAGAGTGGGCAGCTCCCGTCCGATGCCGGAGAGGAAGGATCCCGCCTCGTAGGAGTTCTACGTTCGCAACTTGATCAGGCGACCGGCGCGCCTGCTCACACGATCCCGGTGGCCGATATCGGCTGGATCGACGAAATGTTGGCGACGATCGCCGATCGAGACGATGCGAAGTCGCTTGTTGCTGTTCGGTATAGCCCGCGAACCGATTGTTTCTTCGCCGGTGACGATCCGCTGGCGCTTCTGCGATCGGTTCCTGATCTTGTGGCTGTCCGTGTGACAGGCAAGGAGCCATGGCCGCCTGCCGCTGAGATCGACCCTTTCGCCTGCAATCTTCTCATCGAAGCGCTGTCATCCGCCCCGTTCGATGTCGTGAAGACCGTATTCCGCTTCGTGCCGGATCAGGTAACGATTCATGACCTGGGTCGTCCTGGAACCGGTGAGGTTCCTCGAACCGGTACTGATACTGTTGCACACCGTGATTCCGTTGCATCGGATACGGCGCGGGTCATACGGATCGATGCGGCGCGGATCGATCACCTGGCGGATCTCGTCGGTGAGATGGTCGTCGCCAAGAATGCCTTGGCGCATCTCGCCTCCGTGAGCGACGCGAGGAGCCGAGCCGATCTGGTTCAGGGCATTCTGACAAGTCAGGCTGCCATCGATCGCCTGGTCGGGAACATGCATAGGGCGGTCATGGACATGCGCATGATGCCGATGCGCGACGTTTTCCGACGGTTCCCGCGTGCTGTCCGTGAGGCCGCCGTTCAGCTCGGAAAGGCCGTCGATTTCTCCATGGAGGGTCAGGACGTCGAGGCGGACAAGTCTGTCGTGGAGGGCCTGTTCGAGCCTCTGCTCCATGTCCTGCGCAATGCGGTTGCCCATGGTGTCGAGCCGGATCATGTTCGCATCGCCGCAGGAAAGCCTGTTAAGGCCAGGATCGTCCTTCGGGCCCGTCGTGACGCGGATCGGATCATCGTCGAGGTGAGCGACGACGGACGGGGCATCGATCCTGCATCGATCCGGCGGGCTGCCTTGGAGCGTGATGTCGCTTCGACAGATCTGATCGAGCGGATGAGCGAAGCCGAGGCCATGGATTTGATCTTTGCTCCGGGTTTCTCGACGGCCGAGACGATCACGGACCTCTCGGGTCGCGGGGTCGGTATGGACGCCGTGCGCTCGGCGGTCGAACGACTGGGAGGGCAGGTCGGTGTGCAGAGCGTGCCGGAGCGCGGAACGACGATCCGGTTCGTCCTGCCGCTGACCGTCGTCATGACGAAGGTCATGCTCGTCCGCATCGGGGACGAGACCTATGGCATCCCGATATCCGGTGTCTTGGAGACCGCTTTCGTGCCCGCCTCCCGCATCCTTCCCATCCAGGAGAACGAGGCCTTCGTACTGCGCGACCGGACGCTCCCTTTGGTGCGGCTCGCGGAAATTCTGGAGGTTCCTTCCCAGCCCGATCCTGGAGGTGGGACGAAGGTCGTTGTCATGTGGGTTGGAGATGAGAGGGTCGGGATCGCGGTCGATGGGTTCGCCGAACGCATGGATGTTCTGATGAGACCCATGTCCGGGATCCTCAGCCGGATGCCTGGGTTGATGGGAACGACCCTGCTCGGCGATGGTCGCGTCCTCATGATCCTCGATATTCCGGAGCTGATCGGATGAGCGCGCGTTTGAACGGCGAGGTCATCCTGCTGGAGGGGCAGTGCCGGGTGGAAGACGCCGAACCCCTCCTTGCATGGCTGCAGGCGAACAGGAATCGCATTGTGGACCTGACGAACGCCGAACATCTCCATGGAGCGGTGTTTCAGATTCTCATGGCCCTGAAGCCGGCGATCCGTGGAGAGGGAAAGGATGCCTTTCTTCGCGATTGGCTGACGCCTGTCCTGACGGCGGCAAAACCACCCGGGCAGGCCTGAACGGAGGCTGAGCAGTTGTCATTCGGATCATATACTCTAAAAGAAAAAATAGCCTTTCTCTCTCAAGCAGAACCGGCCCATCAGGCCGTCTTGATCCCCTTGGCGGAGCATCCGAGTGCCTACAACCGTACTGATCGTTGACGACAGCAAGCTGGCGCGCATTGTCGCGGGCAAGACCTTGGCCGCCCTGCAGCCTGAATGGGAGCGTATCGAGGCCGGGAACGCGCATGACGCGCTTGCGATCATCCGCGAGAAAAAGATCGACATCGCGATGATCGACTTCAACATGCCCGACAAGGATGGGCTGGAGCTGGCGGGTGAGTTGCGGACCCTGCATCCGACGATGCCTATCGCGGTCATCACTGCCAATATTCAGGATGAAGTGATTTCCCGGGCAAGGGAAGTCAATGCCACGTTCGTGAGCAAGCCCCTGACCGAGGATGGCCTGAGAGGGTTTATCGCCGGGGCCGCCTTGCGCCTGCGGTCAGGCGGCGCGTGACCATGTTGAATGATGGCATCGCCTTATCCGATCTGGAACATGACGCTCTGACGGAGATCGTCAATATCGGGGTCAGCCGTGCCGCCTCGAGCCTGCGAAAGATGATCGGCGAGGAGGTCCTTCTGTCGGTTCCCTCCATCGAGATCATGGCTCCTCACAACGCGGCCCGGTTGATCGGAGAGCGCGAAACGGACGATCTCGTCGCTATTCAGCAGGAGTTCGAAGGCGCATTCTCCGGCCGGGCGCTGTTGATCTTTCCAGAAGCGACCAGTCTCGATCTCGTGAGGGCCATCATCGGAAGCGATGTGCCGCACGACCAGATCGTTGACATGGAGCAGGAGGCTCTTGCCGAAACGGGGAATATCATCCTGAACGGATGCCTCGCGACCATGGCGAATATGCTGAAGCGATCTCTCAACATCTCCCTTCCGGAAGTGATCCGAGGCGACGGCACGAGGCTCTTCACGCACGCGCGTGAGCGACCCGGCGAAGGTCTTGTTCTCTTCCTCTATATCAATTTCTCCGTACGGAACCGCGATATTCGGGGTTATATCGCCATGCTGATGGATCTGCCGTCACTCGCGGCACTGAAGGAGCTGATCGCGAGCTTCATCGCCCGAGTCATTGGAGACGAGCCTTAGACGATGATCCCCAAGATTCGCCTATACGAGTCTTACGACATATGACGGCGCCAATCCTTTCTCAGCGTGAAGCACGGAAGGCGATCGAAGTTGCCGCCGGTGAACTGCGACGCATGGCGGGCCCTATCTTCTCGACATTTGAAAAGTCGGGATTGCCCATGGTCGCGACGGATCCCCGAGCACCCGACAATCCGATCGTCTACGTCAACGAAGCCTTCTGCAGAGTCACCGGATATTCGCCGGAGGAGGCCCTCGGCAGGAACTGCCGCTTCCTCCAGGCTCCCGGCGCGGACGAGAATACCGTTACTCTTATTCGAGAGGCGATTGCGATCGGTCGCGCAATCTCGGCTGCACTGCTCAACCGCCGCAAGGATGGCTCGGAGTTCTGGAATCACCTCTTCATTACGCCGATCTGCAACGGAGGCGGCGAGCCGCAATTCTTCCTGGCGACCCAGGTCGATGTCACCCAGGCATACGAGTCGAGGAACGTGCAGGCGGCACTTGAGGCCAGCCAGAAAGAGCTTGACCAAACCAACGAAAGGCTTCGGTTGACTTTGACCGTTGCCGGAACCGGAGGCTCCTGGGATTGGGATATCTCCAGTGGGCGCTTCACCGCGGACGCTCGCTTCGCCGCACTTCACGACCTCGATCCCGCCGAGGCGGCAAAAGGACTTCCCACCGAGGACTTCTTCAAGGCCATTCACCCGGATGATCGACGCAGAATCCGTCTTGCCGTCGGCGGCATTCTCAACGGCGCTGAAATTTTCTCGAAGGAATACCGACTCCTGGCTTCCGACGGTACCGTCCGCTGGGCGCTTGCGCGCGGCCGTTGTCATTATGGAGACAACGACAGACCGGTCCAGTTTACCGGTGTCGTCACCGACATCACCGAACAGAAGCACGTCGAGGAGCGCCTCCGCATTGCACAGAGCGCCGGCGGTATCGGGACCTTCGAGTATGTCGACGGTTACGCCACCGTCAACGTTTCGGAGGAATTTTGCCGTCTGCTAGGTCTTCATTCCGGCAGCGTCCTCCCGGTTCGGACGGTCAACTCGCTCATAGAGCCGGGCGATCGCGTGCTTGTGGAGCAGAGTTCAGGTGAGGCCGCCTCCTATGTCGAGTTCCGGATTCGCCGCGCCGATGACAAGAAGCTCCGCTGGCTTGCGCGAAGAGGCGAGTACGTGCGCGATACGGAAACGGCAGGCTTACGGTTCATCGGTGTCATCTACGACATCACGGCGGCCAAGGAATCGGAGGCAAGACTTCGGGAGCTGAATGAGAAGCTGGAAAACCGGGTCGAGGAACGCACCCGCGAGCGCGACCGGCTCTGGAGTCTGTCGAGCGATCTGTTCAGTGTTTGCGACAGCGGCGGCTATCTCAATGCCGTCAACCCGGCCTGGACGGAGCTCCTGGGCTACCGGGAGGATGAGATCGTCGGAACCCGGATCGATGCCTGGATCCACGCAGAGGATCGGGCTTTAGGCAACAGCCTGCTCGAGACCTTGCAGCAAGGCAGGGCCATCACGGATATCGATCTTCGTGTTCCTGCAAAGGACGGTTCCTATCGATGGATCAACTGGACCTTCGCTCGATCAGAGGACGTATTCTACAGCGTCGGACGCGATGTGACCCAGCGCAAGCAGCTTGAGGACCAGCTCCGACAAAGCCAGAAGATGGAGGCCGTCGGGCAGCTGACGGGCGGCATCGCTCACGACTTCAACAATCTGCTGACTGGAATCGTAGGGTCGCTCGATCTCCTGCAATCGCGAATGGCGCAGGGGCGTTTCGATCGGTTGGATCGCTACATCAACTCAGCGACGGCCTCGGCCAATCGAGCGGCTGCCCTGACGCATCGCCTTCTGGCCTTCGCTCGACGTCAGCCGCTCGATCCGAAGCCGGTCGAGGCCAATAGACTTATCGTGTCCATGGAGGAGCTTCTTCGGAGAACCTTGTCTGAATCGATCCGGCTCAAGATCGCTGCAGTTGACGACCTTCCGCTGACGCTTTGCGATCCGAACCAGCTGGAAAGCGCCATCCTCAACCTTGCGATCAATGCACGAGACGCCATGCCGAGTGGAGGTGTGCTCACCATCGAGACATCGATTTCGAACCTCGATCGCGTCTATGCCGCTTCCCAGAAGGATGTATTTCCCGCCCGCTATGTGACGATCAGTGTTTCTGACACGGGAACCGGCATGCCTGCCGATGTTCTGGCGCAGGCTTTCGACCCATTCTTTACGACCAAGCCCCTCGGCGAGGGAACAGGCCTGGGCTTGTCGATGGTCTATGGTTTCGCCAAGCAGTCCGAAGGACATGTCCGGATCTATAGCGAGGTTGGGCGAGGCACCACGGTGAAGATCTATCTGCCGTGCCATTCCGGAGAGCTGGAAAGTGAAGCCTCCGTGCCCGCCTTGAGCGAAATTCACCGGGCTGAGGCGGGCGAGACGGTCCTGGTGGTCGAGGATGAGCCGGTCGTCCGGTCCCTCATTCTCGAAGTACTGGCCGATCTCGGTTACAAAGCCTTGGAGGCGTTCGACGGCCCGTCGGGCCTCAAAATCCTGGAATCGAAGCAGCGGATCGATTTGCTTGTCAGCGATGTGGGGCTCCCGGGATTGAATGGACGCCAGCTCGCCGACCATGCGCGCCTCGTGCGACCTCACCTGAAAGTACTCTTCATCACAGGCTATGCCGAGCAGGCGGCCATTGCCTCCGGCTTTCTGGCTCCCGGCATGGAGATGATCACCAAACCCTTCGCCATCGAGGACCTGGCGGCGCGGATCCGCGAGATCATAGCGAAAGCCTGATGAGCATCACGGAGCTTTGCATAGGGCGATCCCTTCGGATCGCCCTATGCTTCCAGCTTGAGGGCATGAACCCTTTCTCCGCGTTACCTTCAGGATCGGTGCCCGAAGAACCGCGCATCCTGATCCCGGCGCAGCCTCATCAGCGCCGATTGATCCTGCAAGTCGAGGTCGCTCATGCGGATTTCCTGTCCTTTGAGAACGGGCGCCGTCAGGCGGCAATCGGCGGCCAGATAGAAGGGGGCCGGCGCGTTCGCCGTGAGAGGTCCTCCCGGCCGCAGCTCAGCGGTGACGCCTGAGATCGTGTGGTGGTGTCCTCCCATCGAAAGAATCGTTCCGGCCGGAAGGTCCTCGGTCGCTACGGCGATCAGATCGAAATGCGGCCGGTAGTCGGCGCCATAGCCCGATGTCTGGTGGATCGCAGCATCGAGCACGCTCGTGGCAGCCTCGAGGCCGAGCAGGTGCCGCGGCAGGAACACCATGGCGTTCGCACCCGTCCGGCTGACGATGTGGCCCTTCTGGCCCAGCATGTCCCAGCTCTTCGCATCGTCACAGCGAATGACCACGAACACGCCGCCCGCGAAGCTGATCTCATCCGGCTTGCGCAGGCAATGGAACACGTCGAGGCGCCGATCGCCTGAGAGGATGCCGCCGTCGCTGCGATGCGAGAAGATCGTCGGAACCTCACTGATGCGTGCGAGCGGTGCATGAAGATCGAAGCGATCGGGCTGCAGGCCGGTGGCGTTCGCGACCACCATGAGTTCGCACAGATCCGGCACGGCTCGCTGTGGGAAACCGGCGATGGCACGATCCCTTGCCGCGAGGATCTCGCCCACCTCCCGGTCGCCGAGGGTCCAATGGCTTTCCAGATCCACATTCTCAGCCGAGCGCTCATTGCTGATAAGACGGCGCGACGCGGAGTCGAATACGAAATCATACTCGCTCGACTTGCCTGCGGCGACAATGTGAAAACCCATGACCTCCGCCCAAGTAGCGAGGCCGATGAGAAGACTCGGCTGATCACCGTCCACCGTCGTGACGATGCGGCTGCGTTCGGCGGCAAGCGCCTTGAGGCCCGGTCCCACGACACTGTCGAGTTCCTTCGTGACAAGCGCAAGGTGCTTTTCGGCCTCGACGGCGATCAGGCCATGACGGGCAGCCGCCTGCGGTTGTCCCGTTGCCTCCACAATCACGTCGAAGGGGATGTCGGACACGAGGGCTAGGTCCTCGACCGCGATGAAGTCTCCATTGTCCCAGGCTGCCTTCGCATCGCGGGCGGAGTCGCAGATCCGGATCCTGCGCGGGTCGACGCCAGCGGCCTTCAAACCCTCCGCGGCGCTCTCGGCCGTGAGATCGACGGCAATCCGCGCATTCATCAGAGGAACGCGCTGCGCCTGGGCAAGAAAGCTCTGGCCGAAGCCACCCGTGCCGACGACGCAGGTTTCCACCGGTCGGTCCGCCTTCGCGTAATAGTCATGGTAGTTCATCGCGCGTCTCTCCCTTCCGGCGGGCGGACGCCCCCGGTTTATCGTTCCGTCGAATGCAAGTGTCTTCTGGGCCGCCGTTCTATCGAAGCATGTTCCAGGCCTTCAGGAAGAAGTCCTGAGTCCCGAAATTTCCCGACTTGAGTGCAAGTGCCAGATCATTCCCGGCGAGCGAGCGGGTCCACGGGACGCCCGGATCGATTTCGGGCCCGATAGCAAGGGCATCCACATCGAGGGCGTTCACGACGGCGCCGGACGTCTCGCCACCGGCGACGATGAGGCGGGTGAGGCCGAGGGCTGGCAGCGCTCTCGCAATTCCCGCGAGGGTGTTCTCGCCGATCTCGCCGGCGTTCATCCGCCCGAGCCTGTTTTGAACCGCCGAGACTTCCTCGGGGGTTGCCGTGGAATAGATGAGGACCGGTCCGCCTTCAGGTTGGGCCTTCAGCCAGTCGAGCGCCGTGCGCGCGCCGGTCGTACCCGCGGCCAGTTCCATCGCGTCGAGCCGCAGCGCGGGAATGCCCGCATCGAGCGCGGCCTTGACCTGTCCTCTCGTAGCGCTTGAGCATGACCCCGCAAGGATGATGCTGCGTCCGGCAGGCGCTTCGAAGCTCGTATCAACGGTCCGAGTCGATGGCTCGCTTTGCCGGTAGGCTGCAGGAAGCCCCATGGCGACGCCCGATCCGCCGGTGATGAGAGGAAACTCCGCGGCTGCAAGACCGATGGCCCGAAGGTGCGCATCGTTCAACGCATCGACGATGACGATCCGATGTCCTGCCGCCTTCTCGCGTTTGAACGCAGAGCGAATGGCGTCCGGCCCGGCGTCAACATCTTCATAGGACACGAGGCCGATCGAGAGCTTCGTCTGCCGTTGCAGCACACGCACGAGGTTGGAATCGCGCATGGGCGTGAGCGGGTGGTCCTTCATGCTGCTTTCGTGCAGGGGGACGCCGTTGACGAAGAGGTGGCCTCCGTAGACCGTTCGGCCATTGGCGGGAAAGGCCGGGCAGGCGAGCGTGAAGTCGCTTCCGGTGAAGGCGAGAAGCGCCTCGGCGACCGGCCCGATATTGCCTTCATCCGTCGAATCGAAGGTCGAGCAGTACTTGAAGAACAGGTGCTGCGCGCCTGCCCGTCCCAGAGCCTTTGCCGCGGCCAGCGAGAGATCGACGGCCTCCTGTGCGGGGTTGGTCCTGGACTTCAGGGCGACCACGACAGCATCTGCGCCCGCCAGATCGAGGTCTGCACGCGGCACGCCGATCGTCTGGATCGTACGGAGCCCTTCGCGGGCCAGCATGAGGGCCAGATCCGTTGCTCCGGTCAGATCATCGGCGATGCATCCGAGCTTCATGCCAAGGCTCCATAGGCGTTCGAGGGAAGATCCTGGGGCCAGGTCGCCAGCCACCCAAGGCCGTCTTCCGTGCGGCCGCGAGGCTTGTATTCGGCCCCGATCCACCCGCCATATCCGATGCTGTCGAGGAACCGGCCAATATGGCGGCAGTCGATCTCACCTTCGTCCGGTTCGGCGCGGCTCGGAACGGCAGCAATCTGCACATGGCCGATCAGGTCGAGGTGATCCTTGAGGCGTCGCGTCAGATCGCCTTGCATGATCTGGGTGTGATAGCAGTCGAACATGATTTTCACGTTCCGGCGGCCGACCTGGTCGATGATCGAGGCCGCCTGCTCCACACGGTGCAGAAAGTAGCCCGGTTTGTCCCGGTGGTTGATCGGCTCGAGCAGGACCGTCATGCCGGCCTGCGCAGCCTTTTCGGCCGCAAGCATCAGATTGGCCACGAATGTCCGCTCGGCAGTCGAAACAGCGTCGGGAGCGACGATTCCCGACATGCAGTGAACGGCCGTCGCGCCGATGGCATGGCCATAGGAAACGGCCTGATCGACGGCTTGCTGAAATTCACTTTCGCGTCCTGCCAGTGCTCCAAGGCCGAAATCCCCTGCGGCAGCGTGGCCGACCGGCGTATTCAGTCCAAGCATGGTGACTTGGCTGCGGGTCAAAGCGTTGCGCATGTCGGCGGCGGGAACCTGGTAGGGCCAATGCATCTCGACGGCTTTGAAGCCTGCGGCGGCGGCGGCGGCGATGCGATCGATTTCGGGAACCTCAGTGAAGAGAAAGCCTAGATTGGCCGAGAAACGGGGCATCGGTTCATCCGCATGTGTGTGAGTGGTGATGGGGTAAGGAGCAGCAATCCTGGGATTCGTCGGGCGCTTCCTCGGCAATCGCCTCGTCCAGCTTGAAATGCGTCACCAGATCCCGGACCTGCGCACGGGTCAGCAGACGCGGGTTGAGTCCGTGCAGGAGCAGGCGCAGTTTCGCGGTCTCTTCCAGTTCCTCGGTGGCATAGACGGCAGCTTCCAGGTCCTTGCCGGCCACAACGGGACCATGATTGGCCAAGAGGACGGCGCTGTACTTGCCCGCAAGTCCCCGGATGGCGTCGGCCACGGCGGGATCTCCCGGCCTGTAATAAGGAACGAGAGCTGTCCGTCCGATCTTCATGACGTAGTAGGCCGTCATCGGCGGCAAGGCGTTCGCAGGGTCCACGTCGGGCAGCATCGAGACTGCGACGGAATGGGTGGAGTGGAGGTGAACGATCGCGCCAGCGTCCTCGCGGGTTGCATAAAGGGCCGAGTGGAGAGGCAATTCCTTCGTCGGGGCATCGCCCGAGACGAGGCGGCCATCGGAATCCAGTTTGCTCAGCCGGGCTGGATCGAGGAAGCCGAGGGAGCTGTTGGTCGGCGTCGTCAGCCAGCCTCCATCGCTCAGTCGGATCGAGATGTTGCCGGACGAGCCCGCCGTCAGGCCGCGCTCGAACAGGGAGCGCCCGAACTGGCAGATGGTTTCGCGAAGGCGGCTCTCATCGCTCATGGGGAGGCCTTTGGAATTCTACGGGTGGAAAGAACGTTCAGCGGCAGCTGCTGTCAGATGGCGTGACGGACGCGCTCCCATGTCTTTTCCATGTGGGCGTTCAGGATCCTCGACAGGCGATCCGCATCGCGAGCTTCGAGCGCGGCGATCATTTCCTCGTGGTCGGCGACGGCGCCGGCCCACTTTTCCGGCCCTTCGTTGCCGATGTAGCGGATGCGTTTCAGGCGGGCCTGCAGGACATTGTGGACCGAAACCAGCGCCTCGTTCTTGGACAGGCGCAGGATCGCCGAGTGGATGTTCTGGTTCAGCTTGAAATAGGGCAGGCGGTCCCGCTTCTCGTACATGTCCATCATGCGATCGTGGAGCTGCCGGACTTCGCGGATCTCGGCCTCGGTGGCGTGCTCGCAGGCCAGACGCCCGGCCAAGCCCTCGAGATTGCCTAGGACGATCAGGCTGTCGTGCACGTCCTTGGCGGTGAACTGGCGGACCACGGCGCCGCGCCCCGGCGACAATTCCAGCAGCCCCTCGCTCACGAGGAACTTGAGGGCCTCGCGCAAGGGAGTCCGGGAGACGCCGAGGAGTTTGCCGAGATTACCCTCGTGGAGCCGGGTTCCGGCTGCGAGCTCGCCCTCGATGATCATGTCGCGCACGCGCGCCACGATGGCATCGTGGAGGGTAGGGCGGATGATCGGTCCGCGCGAGTCGAACTCGTCGGGCGGCAGGCCTGCTGCCTCGGATGCCATGGCTCGTTCCATCGTTAGCCGTCTTTCCACAAGTCATGACGGGGATTGCTCCCTCTCTATACAACTTTTTCCCGAAGGCTCGCAAACAAAATTCTGTATACAGCATACTTGTGTACGAAATTTAGCCCTGTTAGTGTCCTTGCGTCATCCCGAGAAGAGGTTGCCGTGAGCGCTCAAACGTTATCGACCCCGTCAGCAAAGCCGACCGTCGCGTTCGCCATGGGCGATCCGGCCGGAATCAGCCCGGAACTGGCCGCCAAGCTGATCGCATCGGATGAGTTCCGCTCCGGAGCCGATCTCGTGATCTTCGGCGATCTTCGGATCCTGGAGCAGGGCGCCAAGGTTGCAGGCGTCTCCGTCGACGTGGAGGTCGTCGGCTCCGAGCAGGCGATCCCGGACAACTCCACGCGTCCGGTTTTCGTCGACCTCAAGAACCTCGGCCTCGATCAGGTCGTGCCCGCCACGGCAACGCTCGAAGGCGGCCAGTTCGCGACCGAGAATTTCCGCTGGGCTCTTCTGCTCGCCCAGTCGGGTCGCGCCGATGCGGTGTTCTTCACGCCCTTCAACAAGAAGGCCATGCGGCTCGCCTATGACGGCTACGACGACGAGATCCGTTTCGTGCGGGACGTTCTCAAAACGTCGGTCGCCGCGAGCGAGTTCAACGTTCTGGGCCGGACCTGGAACGCCCGCGTGACGTCGCATATCCCGCTGTCGCAGGTCGCTTCGGCCATTTCCGAGAAGGCGATCCTGCGGTCGCTCACGCTGGCCGATCAGTGCATGCGCGCCGCGGGGTTCAACCCGCCGCGCATCGCGGTTGCGGGCCTCAACCCGCATGCGGGCGACGGAGGCAATTTCGGCACCGAGGAAATCGACGTGATCGAGCCGGCCGTTCGCCAGGCGCAGGCGCAGGGCTTCACGGTCGAGGGTCCATTCCCGTCCGACACGGTCTTCCTGCGTGCCAAGAACGGCGACTTCGACGCCGTTCTCACCATGTATCACGACCAGGGGCAGATCGCCATGAAGCTCATGGGCTTCGATCGCGGCATCACGCTCATCGGCGGCTTCGAGTTCCCGATCTGCACCCCGGCCCACGGCACGGCCTATGAGATCGCCGGCAAGGGCATCGCCAATCTCGGCGCCAGCCGGGAGGCCCTTTCGCTCGCCATTCGCATGGGCGCCGAAACGAAGGCCCGCCGGTCCGAGGTTGAGCAGCCGAGGCTGTCGGCGGTCAATTCCTAAACAACAGTTCCGAGACACGAGATCATCGGTCGGAAACACCACAGGGAGGAAGAACGATGCTTAAAAAGACTTCATGGTTGCTCGCCACCGCCGTCGCGGTGACTTTCGGCGGCGTGGCGCAGGCTGATTGGAAGCCCTCGAAGCCGGTCGAGTTCGTCGTGACATCGTCGCCCGGCGGCGGCACCGACAACTTCGCCCGCGTCGTGCAGTCGATCATCGCCAAGCACAAGCTGATGGATCAGTCCGTCATCGTCACCAACAAGGGCGGCGGCAGCGGCGCTGAAGGCTTCATCTATACGAAGGTCGCGGCGGGCGACACCCACAAGCTCACCTTCGGCACGAACAACGCGTACCTGCTGCCTTACGTGGCGAAGCTCGCCTACAAGCCCGACGAGCTGACGCCGGTGGCCGCCATGGCGCTCGACGAGTTCCTGCTGTGGGTCAAGGCGGATTCCCCCTACAAGGACGCGAAGAGCTATATCGAAGCCGTGAAGGCGAAGCCCGACACCTTCAAGATGGGCGGCAGCCAGTCCAAGGATACGGACCAGACGCTCACCAGCCTGATCCAGGACGCGACGGGTGCAAAGTTCATCTACGTTCCGTTCCAGGGCGGCGGCGCGGCCGGCGTGCAGCTGGCCGGCGGCCACATCGACTCGAACACCAACAACCCCAACGAGAACGCGGGCCAGTGGAAGGCCGGCGCGGTCACTCCGCTCTGCGTGTTCAGCCCGACGCGTCTGCAGGGCAGCGTAAAGGTCACGGCTACCATGGGCTGGGCCGACATTCCGACTTGCAAGGAAGCCGGCATTCCGATCGATAAGTTCCAGATGCCGCGCACCGTATGGCTGCCGGGCGGCGTTCCGGCCGAGACGGTGGCGTACTACGCCGAGGTGCTCAAGAAGGTCAGCGAGACGCCCGAGTGGAAGGAATATATCGAGCGCACCTCACAGACCGACCGCTTCCTGGCTGGAGCCGACCTGAAGAGCTTCATCGCAGACGATGACGCCAAGAACCGCAAGGTCTTCGAGGCGGAAGGCTGGGTCGTCCGCTAATCGCAACGATCTCCATGGCTGACGGGGGAAGCCCCGTCAGCCATTATTGTATGCGGCACTCATCGGACCGGGATGAACGTCATGATTTCTCGTTATACGGCTGAAATCGGAACTGCGACCTTGACGGCTGGCCTGGGGCTCGCCGCGGTCATCGGTGCTCTGGAATTCGGGATTGGCTGGGGCGACGCGGGTCCGGAATCCGGCACGTTCCCATTCTACATGGGGCTCCTGGTCGTCGCCGCCAGCATCGGCACCATGGTCCAGGCCACCGTAGGTCGAAAGGGATTGCAGTCGGTCTTCCTTCACAGGGAGGAGGCCATGCGCGTCGCATCGTTCTTCCTGCCGATGGTCGCCTTCGTGGCGGTGTCGCTTCTCCTCGGCCTTTATGTGGCGACGGCTCTGTACCTGGCCTTCGTCATGTGGGCGCAGGGCAAGTACCGTCCCGTCGTCTCGATCGCCTCAGGCGTTGCCGCGGCCGTCATTTTTTATGTCCTGCTCGAAGTCGCTTTCCAGGTGCCTCTCCTGAAGGGCCCGCTCGAAGCCGCTCTCGGCATCTACTAGCCTTCAATCCTGACGGAGACAGGTCGTGGACAATTTCGCATCACTCCTTCACGGGTTCGGCGTCGCGCTGACAACCTACCACGTCATCCTGATGATGGTCGGCGTCCTGCTGGGCATTCTCGTCGGCGTCCTTCCGGGACTCGGCGCGCCGAACGGTGTTTCGCTGCTTCTGCCGTTGACCTTCACCATGGATCCGGTGGCGGCGATCATCCTGCTCACCAGCATGTACTGGGGGGCGCTTTTCGGCGGATCGACCACGTCGATCCTGTTCAACATTCCGGGCGAGCCCTCATCCGTCGCGACCACGTTCGACGGTTATCCCATGGCCCGGCAGGGACAGGCGACGCAGGCCCTGACGCTCGCATTCCTGTCCGCCGGATTCGGCGCTCTGGTCGGCGTCATCCTCATCACCGTGCTGTCCACCTGGGTGGCCAAGTTCGCTCTCCGATTCAGCTCGCCCGAATATTTCGCCGTGTACTTCCTCGCCTTCGCCAGCTTCGTCGGGCTCGGCGCCGCGTCCCCGTTCAAGACCGTCGTGTCCATGGGCCTCGGCTTCGCCTTCGCGGCGGTCGGCATGGACACGGTGTCCGGCGGCCTGCGCCTGACGTACGGGTTCAACGAGCTTCTGTCCGGCATCAGCTTCCTCATCGCTGTAATCGGCCTCTTCGGCATCGGCGAACTCATGATCACCATGGAGGAGGGGCTGCGCTTCGACGGCATCCGCGCCCGGGTCAAGGTGCGCGACGTGCTCAAGACGATTGCCACCCTGCCGCGCTATTGGGTGACGCTGCTGCGCAGCGCCGCCATCGGCTGCTGGATGGGAATCACGCCCGGCGGACCGACGGCCGCGTCCTTCATGAGCTATGGCCTGGCCAAGCGCCTGTCGCGGCGCAAGGAAGGGTTCGGGAAAGGCCAGCCGGAAGGCGTCGTCGCTCCCGAAACGGCAGATCATGCCGCGGGCAGCAGCGCCATTCTGCCGATGCTCGCCCTCGGTGTTCCCGGCTCGGCGACCGCGGCGGTCATGATGGGCGGTCTGATGATCTGGGGTCTCAATCCTGGCCCCATGCTGTTCATCGAGCGCCCCGACTTCGTCTGGGGCCTGATCGCCAGCATGTATCTCGGCAACATCGTGGCCGTGCTCATGGTGCTCGCGACCATTCCGCTCTTCGCTTCGATCCTGCGCATTCCCTTCGCCATCATCGGTCCGGTGATCGTGGTCGTGTGCTTCGTCGGCGCCTACACGGTGGCGGGTCGGCCGTTCGACCTGTGGCTCGCTCTCGCCTTCGGCGTCGTGGGGTACCTGTTCAAGAAGCTCGATTACCCGATCGCGCCGCTCGTGCTGGCAATGGTGCTCGGCGACAAGGCGGAAGATGCGTTCCGGCAATCCATGATCATGTCGCGCGGCTCGCTCTCGATCTTCTGGTCGAACGGACTCGTCACGACGCTCATGCTGATCGGTCTCGCGCTCGCCCTCGGCCCGGTCCTGAGTACGGTGTTCGGACGCCTGACGAAGCCCAAGGCCTCGTCGGCGGTCGCCTGACCCCGATCTTCAAAGGGCCCGTCCGGTCCGCTGGCCGGGCCATCCTGCAGGAGCAATTTAATGGCGGCAGCCACATCACTCCAGATCGCGTTTCTCGGGATCGGTCTCATGGGATCGCGCCAAGCGAAGCGGCTGCTCGACGCGGGTTACTCGCTCACGCTCTGGAACCGCTCGCGCGAGAAAGCCGAGGCGCTTGAGCCTCTGGGTGCCCGCATCGCGGACGGGGCAGCCGACGCGGTGAGGGATGCGGACGTCGTCATTCTCATGCTGGAGAACGGGAAGATCGTCACAGACGTCCTGTTCTCGCAAGGTGTAGCCGAGGCCCTGAAGCCGGGCGCTATCCTGGTCGACATGAGTTCCATCAAGCCCGCGGAGGCGCAGGACCATGCGCGGCATCTGGCCGAGCGTGGCGTCCATCACATCGACGCGCCAGTCTCCGGCGGCACGACCGGCGCGGAACAGGGGACATTGGCGATCATGGCCGGCGGGGACGCCGAGATGTTCGCGCGCGTCGAACCCATCCTGGGCGTGATGGGACGCCCCGTTCATGTGGGGCCGCACGGGGCAGGGCAACTGGCTAAGCTCGCCAACCAGATCATTGTCGGCGTGACCATCGGGGCCGTGGCCGAAGCGCTCCTTCTGGCGCAGCGCGGCGGTGCCGATCCGGCCAAAGTCCGCGAGGCTCTGCGCGGCGGTTTTGCCGAAAGCCGCATCCTTGAACTTCATGGCCAGCGCATGGTCGAGCGCGATTTCATCACGAAGGGCCGCTCGGTCACCCATCTCAAGGATCTCGACAATGCCCTGGACGCGGCCGGGCGCATCGACCTCGAGGCGCTTCCCTATACCGCGCTGACGGCGGACCTGTTTCGCGGCCTGATCGCGAACGCGGGAGATCTCGACCATAGCGGCTTACTCGTCGAACTCGAGCGCCGCAACGGCGAGGGACTCAGGTAGCGGGCGCCTGGACGAGAGCGCGGCTTCGCTCCAGCAGGTCCGGAAGGCGGGGCGAGCCGAGGCGGCCTCCGAAATGCTCGCACTTCATGGCGGCCGCAACATTGGCTATCCGAACCCTGCGTGCCAGATTCCAACCGTTGACGAGGCCGTAAGCGTAGGTGCCGTGCCAGACGTCGCCCGCATTCAGGGTGTCGACCGCTTCAATGGGAATCGTGGGGAACTCGGAAACAATATCTTCCGAAGCCTCACGTTGCCAGATCATGGCGCCGGCCGCGCCGAGCGTCACGCCGACGATCTCCGCTTCCAGATCCTGCGCCACGCTCATCAAGGCATCTCTGGGTGAGCGATTGCTCGCGAGGGAGAGCAGGGCGGGCTCCGAAAACAGCACATGATCCGCGAGGGCGATCATCTCCCGGAGTTGTTCCGGCGGCGCGACATCGGCGTCGAGGAGCGTCGGGACGCCGTGACGGCGCGCTTCGGCGAGCAGGGTCTTGGCCCCTTCGCGCCAGCGCATGTCGACGAGAACGGCGGCGGCCTCCGCCACTCGGTCGAGCGGCAGCCAGCCCGGGTCGGCATCGAGCGACGGATCCGTGTACGGCACCACGAGCCTTTCGCCGAACCGGTCGACGAGGATGGTTGAGAAAGCCGTGCGGGCACCCGGGATCCTGCGGATGCTCTCCGTGCGGACGGCCTCATTGGACAAATCGTGCAGGAAGCTGTCGCCGGTGGGATCGTCGCCGATGCGCGCCCAGATTTCGACCTTGCCGCCGAGGCGTGCGATGGTGACAGCAGCGGCCGTCGCCATGCCCGAGGCTGCCTGGACGGCTTTCTCGGGCAGCACCTTCGCGCCATGGCCCGGGATGCGGTCGATCTTGAAGATGGTGTCCCAGAACGCGCATCCGAGACAGATTACAGGCTTGTCGTTCATGGCTTACTCGAGGCGCAGCGCCCGCGCCCGGGCGCTCGTCACATGCGCGGCGGCGGCCTCGACGGCGACCGGAATGTCCCGCCGCTTCATGGCCGCGATGATGGCGAGGTGCTCGCGCATCACCGGGAGGACGAGATCCTCGTCGAGACTCGTCTCGTTCTGCCGGATGAGGCGGACCTTGATCCAGTTGACCCGATAGGCCTTCGAGATGATCTCGTTGTTGAGATCGTCGATGATCCTCTCGTGGAACTCCCGGTCAACCTGCTGGGCCTCGGCGACGAGCCGTTCCGTCAATCCGCCCTGAGCCGAATCGACGATCGCCCGGTGGGCGGCCTCGATCTGCGCAATGGCGGCGT
This sequence comes from Microvirga mediterraneensis, assembly GCF_013520865.1. NCBI lineage: Bacteria > Pseudomonadati > Pseudomonadota > Alphaproteobacteria > Hyphomicrobiales > Methylobacteriaceae > Microvirga > Microvirga mediterraneensis. Next base: position 3,166,606 of record NZ_JACDXJ010000001.1, on the reverse strand, counting down.
CGCTCGCCGTCTGGCTGAACGCCGCGACGGCCTCGCGCTCCAGGATCAGCCGGAACTGGAAGGCGTTGCGGATCAGCGCGATGTCGAGGGGCAGGACCTGCAATCCGCGCTGCGGCACGGTCACGATCAACCCCTCGGCCTCCAGGCGCGGAATCAGCTCCCGGATCGCCCCGAGCGGCTGTCCGGTGATGCCGACAAGCTCGCGTTGGGTCACGAACTGCCCGGGCTTGATCTCGCTGCGCAACAATTGTTCCGTAAAGGCGTCATAGGCCCGCTCCCGTAGCTTGATCTCCGAGCGTGGCGCGGGACGGGCCATGGTCATGCGACGGCCTTGATCACATGTCCGAACGGCGCGAGCAGCGAGACGGCGCGCGCGGTGCTCCGTTCGTCCAGGGTCGCAAGCGGCGGCCGCGCCACCGCCCAGGCCGGGTCCTGGCGCACATGGGCGGTAAGCGCCTTCACCATCGGCAAGATGGGATGGCGGCCGATCTCCTGCACCAGATCGACGATGCGCGGATCATCGCGGCCAGCCTCCGCGAGGGCGACGACGGCTTCCGGGACGATGTTGGCGACGCCGCAGATGGAACCCGCCGCTCCCGCCGCGCAGGCGCGGCCGAGATAGCTCTCGTCGCCGACGAGGATGTCGAGGTCGGGAAAGGCTTCGATCAGGGTGAAAGTCGCCTCTGCATCGCCCGAACTGTCCTTCACGCCCCTGACGACGCCGGGAAAGCGCTCGCGCAGGCGCGCGATTACCGCGTGCGACAGGGGCACGCCGGTCATGCCGGGGATGTGGTAGAGAAGGATGTCGCGCAGATTGCTGCCGACCATGTCGAACACCGCCGCGTACCATCCGAACACCGCATCGTCCGGGGCAGGGCGGAAGTAGAAGGGCGGCGCCAGCAGGACTGCGTGTGCGCCGCGCCGCAGGGCTCGACTCGTGCTGTAAGCGGCCTCCTCGGGTGAACAGGCGAGCACGCCTTCCACCAGCTTGTTCGGGGGGAGGCCGAGGCTGATGATCTCGCTTGCGACGCGGTCACGCTCCATTGCGCCGACCGACGGACCTTCACCGGTCGTCCCGAACAGCGTCGCCGTCCGGCAGCCTCGCGAAAGACAATCCTTCGCATGATTGATGAGGCGGCGAGCATCCACCTTGCCGTCGAGAAACGGCGTGACGAGGGCGGGACTGATGCCAAAGCTGAGCGACACGGGAGCCTCCAATGACAGCTTCGGCACCGGGGCGAGCAAGTGCCGTGTTGACACTAACATGTTACATGGGGCTTAATCGGTTGCAAGCACTGAAAAGGAGTCCCGAAGGGACCGTTACAACGGCACACGGAGGAAATGCGCCATGGCTATCGGATCGGTTACGCGTCGTACATTTCTCGCAAGCACGGCGGCAGCTGCCGCATACGGTCTCGGCGGCGCAGGGCCTGTCTTTGCCGAGGTGAACTGGAAGAAATACGCCGGCACGAAGATCGGCGTGAACCTCGTGAAGAGTCCGCGCGGCGAGGTGCTGCAGAAGTTCGAGAAGGAGTTCACCGACCTGACGGGCATCCAGGTTTCGTCCGAGCAGACGCCGGAGCAGCAGCAGCGGCAGAAGGCCGTCATCGAGCTGAACTCCGGAAGCCCGAGTTTCGACGTGGTGCATCTCAGCTATCATGTCCAGAAGCGGCAGTTCGAGAAGGCCGGCTGGCTCGCCGACATCAGCGGCTTCATGAGGAACCCGGAGTTGACGGACCCGAGCCTGACCGAAAGCGATTTCTCTCAGGCCGGCCTGCTCTACGCGAAGAACCCGCAGGGCCAGATGCTTTCGCTGCCGTTCTCGGTCGACTACTGGATGATCTACTGGAACAAGGACCTGTTCGCCAAGAAGGGGCTCTCTTACCCGCAGACCTTCGAGGAGATGGTCGTGGCCGCCGAGGCCCTGACGGATGCCAAGGAAGGAACATACGGCTTCGTCGCGCGCGGCCTGAAAAACGCCAACGTTCCCGTCTGGACGAGCTTCCTGCTCGGCTACGGCGTCGACCCGGTGGATTCCAACGGCAAGCTGATGACGGATTCGCCGGAGGCCATTGAGGCTGCGAAACTCTACCAGCGCCTGCTGACGAAAGCCGCCCCGCAGGGCGTCGCCGGCTTCAACTGGTCGGAATGCCAATCGGCGTTCCTGCAGGGCAAGGTCGGCATGTGGCTCGACGGCGTCGGCTTCGCGCCTCCGCTGGAGGATCCGGAGAAATCGCGCGTGGTCGGCAAGGTCGGCTACGGCGTCATGCCGAAGGGCCCGAGGGCGCAGGCCTCTGCAACGTTCGGCGACGGCATCGGCGTGACAGCCGCGAGCAAGAACAAGGAGGCGGCGTATCTCTACTGCCAGTGGGCGGTTTCGAAGCTCATGGGCGCGCGCCTGCTGCAGGCGGGCGGCGGCGTGCCGTTCCGCCAGTCCATCCTCGACGATCCCGAGACCCGCAAGGGCGTGAAGATGCCGCCGGAATGGATCGACGCGGTGGTGGCATCGGGCAAGATCAGCAAGCTGGGCCTTCCGGTGATCCAGCCGGTGACGGAGTTCCGCGACATCATCGGCATCGGCCTCACCAATCTTCTCGGCGGAGGGGATCCGGCGACCGAGATGAAGAAGGCGACGGAGCAGTTCAAGCCCATCCTCGAGCGCAGCGAGAAGGCCTGATGCGGGCCGCGCGGGAGCAGGTCGCGATGGTGGAGCATGGCCATGACCATCATCGCTGAACCCCAGGCCGCATCGGTCCCGGAGGCGGCGCCCACGACGGGCGCCCGCCCGCCGCGTTCGTACTGGCCCTTCGTCGTCCCCGCCGTCGCTGTGGTGGGATCGGTGATCGTGTTCCCGTGGGCCTTCACGGTCTGGATGAGCCTGCAGGAATGGACGGTCGGCGGCGCCCGCCGCTTCACCGGCCTGTCCAACTACATGCGCCTCGCGTCGGACGAGCGGTTCCTGACCTCGGTCGGCCATACGCTCGTCTACACGTTCCTGGCGGTCGTCCTGCCGCTGATCCTCGGCACGCTGGCGGCTCTCATCTTCAACTCCCGCCTGCCTTTCCGCGGCATCCTGCGCGGCATCTTCGTTATGCCCATGATGGCCACGCCCGTCGCGGTCGCCTTGGTCTGGACGATGATGTTTCACCCGCAGCTCGGCGTCCTGAACTATCTCCTGTCGCTGATCGGCATCGGCCCGCAGGCCTGGGTCTTCAATCCTTCGACCGTGATCCCCTCGCTGGTTCTGGTCGAGACCTGGCAATGGACGCCGCTCGTGATGCTGATCGTGCTCGGCGGTCTCGCGGCCATTCCGACGGAGCCCTATGAAAGCGCCGCCATCGACGGAGCGAATATCTGGCAGCGCTTCCGCTACATCACGCTGCCGATGATCGCGCCTTTCCTCATGGTAGCCGTGATCATCAGGACCATCGATGCGCTGAAAAGCTTCGACATCATCTACGCCATCACCCAGGGCGGCCCGGGCACCGCGTCGGAAACGATCAATCTCTATCTCTACAGCGTCGCCTTCGCCTATTACGACGTCGGCTACGGCTCGGCCATCGCGGTCGTGTTCTTCGCCATCGTCATCGGCCTGTCCCTTCTCATGCTCCATCTTCGCCAGCGCACGAAGTGGATGGACCTTCAGGGGGGCGCATGAACATCCGCAAAGCCGCCGATACGCTCGGCCTGCTCTTCGTCGGTCTCGTGCTGGTTTCTCCGGCCATCCTGTTCTTCCTCTGGATGATTTCGCTTTCGCTGAAATTCGAGGTCGACAACGCTGCCTATCCGCCGATCCTTATCCCCGAACGCTTTGCGTGGAAGAACTATACGGGGGTGTTCGAATCGAACCGGTTCGGTCTCTTTTTCCTCAACAGCCTGATCGTCACCGGCTCCGCCACCGGGCTCGCGCTTCTGATCGGCGTGCCCGCCGGCTACGGCATCGCCCGCATGAAGGCCACCAAGGCCGCCGTCGTCGTGCTCATCGCGCGCATGACACCCGGCCTGTCCTATCTGATCCCGCTCTTTCTGCTTTTCCAATGGCTGGGACTCATGGGCACCCTGCTGCCGCAGATCATCGCGCACCTCGTCATCACGGTGCCGATCGTCATCTGGATCATGATCGGCTATTTCGAGACGACCCCGCTCGAGCTCGAGGAGGCGGCCGTGATCGACGGAGCCGACCGCTGGGACGTGTTCCGGCATATCGCCCTGCCGATCGCGAAACCCGGCATCACCGTCGCGTTCATCCTCGCGGTGATCTTCTCCTGGAACAACTTCGTCTTTGGGGTCGTTCTGGCGGGTCGCGAAACGCGGACCCTGCCGGTTGCGGTCTACAACATGCTGTCCTTCGAGCAGTTGAGCTGGGGCCCTCTGGCCGCGGCCGCCCTGATCGTGACCCTTCCCGTCCTCATCCTGACCATCGTGGCTCAGCGGCAGATCGTGGCCGGGTTGACGGCCGGCGCGGTGAAAGGCGGCTGACGGAGGCTGCTGCTAGGCGACGGCCTGATAATTGATGGGATTCCCGAACGGCACTGTGGTAATCCGTACTTCGTTCTTTGCGGCAGCGTTAGGTCGGTGCACCGCTTACAGCGTCCGCGTCAAATGGGAAAAGGCCGATGGCGACAACGCTCTACGATCTCAGCGTTCCGACCTTCCTGCAGACCGTCAGGGCCGTCGAGGGCTTTCTCGACCGCGCGGCGCAGCACTGCGCTGAAATTGGCGCGGATCCGGACGATTTCGTGCAGGTGCGGCTCTTCGAAGACATGGCGCCCTTCCACTTTCAGATCGAAGCCGCGTGGCACCATGCCGTATGGGGGCTGGAGGCTGCGAAGACCGGTGTGTTCGCCCCGCCCGCTTTGGTGGGCCCCGTTCCTTTCGCCGACCTGCGGGCTATGATGGCCAAGGCGCAAACGGCGCTCGAGGCGTTGACTCCTGACGAGGTCAACAGCTGGGCAGGCAGGGAGTTGGACCTTCAGATCGGGCCTCGAAAGCTTCGGTTCACTTCGGAGACCCTTATTCTCTCGTTCTCACTGCCGAACTTTTATTTTCATGCCGTGACCGCGTACGACATTCTGCGCATGCGTGGCGTGCCGCTCGGAAAACGCGATTACGAGGGACAGTTACGCACCAGAATGCCCTAGATCACCGCCACGTGCGGTGCGGCGTCGCCCCACAGGCCGAGCTTCCGGCAGGGCCTCGGCATTCTGGCTGTTGTGGATCCGATCTCAGGTCGGCCGTAGGGCGACGGGACGACCGTCAGCATCAACGAGGGCATGGATCTTGCTCATGAGGCCGCCCCGGGAACGGTCCATACCGCGATCGGAGGGGCGCCCACCTTACGCATCATATCGTGCTGGTAGACGCTGAAATCGCCTCGCGAGGGGCGGGCGGTTTTGATCCAGCTCATCGTTGCGGGAGAGACGGGTGCTAAGATGCGCATGTTTCGGCGGGGATCCTGCCGGAAATCGCATGGAAGGATGGCATCGATGCCGCGCTATTCGAAAACCCTCATCATTCTTCATTGGGCCATGGCCGTCTTGATCCTGGCTGCTTGGCTTACGTCCGAGGGAGGGCGGCAGGTTCGCCTTAACCCACCAGCGCTGCATTTCTCGCTCGGGTTGTCCGTGCTTCTGCTCGTCCTGCCGAGGCTGGTCGCCCGCTGGTGGGGCAGTCACCCCCGCATCGAAGATCCGCAGGGGCCATGGCTCAACCTCGCGGCCAAGATCGGCCATGCGGTGCTGTACCTGTTCATGATCGGCCTGCCGCTCACCGGCTGGTACGCCGCCTCGCGCATGGGCGTTCAGGTCTCATTCTTCGGCCTGTCCCTGCCATCTATCGCGGCGGCGGCCCAGGGAGATCCCGGACCCATCGCGGAGATCCATGAGACCGGCGGCACGGTCATTCTCGTCCTGGCCGGGCTCCATTCCGTGATCGCCTTTTGGCACCAGTTCGTGCTCCGTGATGGAACGATGCAACGGATGAATCCTGTCTAGGACGATTTTCGGTGAAGTGGATCCGGTTCACCGTCAAAAGTTGCCCGGTCATAAGTTGCGGCAGCAGGGCCCAAGTGATCAAACCCGGGTTGCCGCGATCCACCTCTGCCGCACGCTCCCGACGAGGTTTATGGCAGGGGGAAAAGCCCCGCCATGGCCGTGACAGCGGCCAGAATGCCGGAGCCGGCCTCTGCATGTGGCGTAATCGCGCAATCATGTCCGTCAAAAGTGCCAAGCAATTGTCTCAAAGGATCAAGCACGCCCGCAGGAGAGCATCATAGTAGAATGATCTTTATGTCTCGGCCTCGCACTTGCGGTAACCCAAGCGCGAAAGGGAGGTTGGCGATGAACAAGATTCTCTTGGCGGTTGGTGCTTTGGCGATCGGTGCTCTTCTCGTTCCGGGCGAAGCCGAAGCACAACGCGGTGGACATGGCGGGTTTGGCGGGTTTGGCGGCGCTGGAGGATTCCGCGGCGGCAGCTTCGGCGGCGCGGGAGGATTCCGGGGCGGTAGTTTCGGCGGCGGCTTCGGCGGAGGGCCGAGGATGTTCATTCCTCCCGGTGGCGCGGGCGGCTTCCGCGGAGCAGGTGGCTTCCGTCCGGGAGCGATAGGGG